>CATPAS010000183.1 GCA_955652075.1 uncultured Gaiellaceae bacterium
AGCGCGACCACTACCGCGTGTTCTCGATCGTCGGCGGCACCATCCTCGTCGCGCTCGGCCTGCTCCTCTTCTTCGACGAGTTCTATCGCGTGCAGGTCTACACGCACCGCCTGCTCGAGGCCATCGGCCTCGGCGATCTCTAGAGCAGCGGCGGGGGCAGTTCGAGCGTTTCCCGCTCGTGCAGCTCGCGCAGCTGTGCAAGCAGTGGTTCGAGCTGGATGCCACGATGCGTCGGCGCGAACGGCTCGAGCCGCCTGACCGCTTTCGCGAGTTGCCGCTCGGTGCCGATCTCGCGGCCGCGGCCGGCCTGGTACCACGCTACCGCGACGTGCACGAGGCCCTGAAAGAAGTCGCGCTCGTCGGCGGGCGCCGCACGCCACGCGTCCTCGAGCTCCTCGTGCGCGGCGAAGTACTCGCCGGCGCGGATCAGCTCTACTCCCGCCCTATACGCGGACTCGAACTTCTCCGTCTTCCACCTGGACGTCGTATGTGCGCAACTGGATTGCGAGGTCGAACTCGTTCAGGCCTGTTCTGACGTCGTATTGCCAGCCGTGCCAGGGACACGTGAGCACGCACCCGTCCAGCTTTCCCTGGCCAAGGGGCCCCTGGAGGTGGAGGCAGTGCGGTTGCAACGCGTAGAAGCCGCCGTTGCAGTTGGCCAGCGCGATCTCCTCCTCGCCGGCCTTGACGCTGCAGACGGTTCCGGGAGGAACGTCCTCGGCTCGAGCGACGGTGACGAAGCCCCCTTCCACCCGGGCGACCCTAGCAAGGGCTTGAGTGGACACGCCCCAGCGCGATACCCTCCCGGCGTGGCGACGATCCTGCTCTGTGGGGTCGATGTCTACTTTCGGGGCAAGCTCGAGGCCTTGCTCCCTGGACATCACTTCGTCACGACCGACAGCGTGGACTGGCCTGACCTCGTGATCGCGGACATCAGCCGCGTCGATCCGATCGACGTCGCCGATTCGTATCCAGAGATACCAATCCTCGGGTTCGGCGGTCACACCGACACGGCCGGACTGCGGCGCGCCCACGAAGCCGGCTTCGACCAGGTGCTCGTCAAGAATGCGCTGCAGGAGCGCGCGGCGCAGGTCGTTGATGAGCTGATCGCTTGAGTAGAGTAGGTCGCGGCCAGTGACCTACATCATCGCCGAGCCATGCATCGACATCAAGGACAAGTCCTGCGTTGACGTCTGCCCCGTCGACTGCATCCATGAGGCCGAACGCATCCTCGTGATCGATCCAGAGGAGTGCATCGATTGTGGGGCATGCGAACCGGAGTGTCCGGTGGAGGCGATCTTCCCCGAAGATGCGCTGCCGGACAAGTGGCAGCCGTTCGTGAAGATCAACTACGCCTACGGCGAAGGCCTCGATGTCGTGAACACGCTCACCGACGAGTACGCGACCGAGCACAACGTCCAGAATCCACCCCTGGAGTAACCCTCGGCAAAGCGGGTAGGGGACGTAGGTCGTCTACCAGGGGGGGTTTGCACACCAAGGAGTCGGAGAAGAAGCAGGGCCGTTCGGAGAAACGCGCCAAGGAGATCGCGGCGCGCACCGTCAACAAGCAGCGGGCGGAGTCCGGCGAGACGAGGAGTGACTCGTCTCGGTAGACATGTACCCCGCAGGTACGCTGGCTGCGTGAAGCCCAAGATCCTGGATCACGTCGCCTTCTGGGTCGCGGATCGCGAGCCGATCGTGGAGTTCCTGACGCAGCACGTCGGGATGCACGTCATCGACCAGCAGGATGCGTTCACCCTGGTCGGCTCCGATGCGCGGCGCGGGAAGCTGACGCTGTTCACAGCGGAGGGCCCGCGCGAGCAGGGTGCGTTCAAGCATGTTGCGCTGCGCGTGTCGGACCTCGACCATGCGCGTGCCGGCCTTCCCGACGGTGAAGAGGTCGAGCTCGGCGAAGGAGTGCGGGTGCGGCTCGTCGAGGCTCCGACAGACGTCGAATACGACCTCGATCATGTCGCGTTGTACTCGGCCGAGCCCGAGCAGACGGCCCAGGAGTACACGGAGCTCGGCTTCACCGCCGCGGACCCTTCAGGTGAAGGTCATCCACGTGTTGAGGTCGGCGGCGCGTACGTGGAATTCCATCCTGGTGACCCGGGCGATTCCGACAAGCCCTTGCTGAACCACGTCGCAGTGCTCGTCGACGAAGTCGACCCCGTCATTGCAGAAGCGGAGAAGCGCGACATCGTCGACAATGTCGTCGACGCTGCGAACACGCGTGCCGTCTTCGTGTGGGGCCCGGAGCATGTGCGCATCGAGTACGTCGAGCACAAGCCGGGATTCGCTCTCAAGTAGTCATAGCGGGTGCGGGGATGGCGGGGCTTTCCGCCGCCGCGCGCGTGCGCGAGCTCGGCGCGACGCCGCTCGTGCACGAAAAGGGAGCCCGGCCCGGCGGGTCGATGCTGCTGTCGAGCTGTGTCATCTGGCGCTTCCGGGAGTGGGACGACTTTCGAGCGGAATGTCCAACCGGCGACGAGGGGCTGCAGCGTCTCGTCTGGGAACGGCTCGACGACGGGATCGAGTGGCTCGAGTCGCTCGGCGCGCCGGTGGTCGAACACGAGACGGGGAATCCGCGCACCAGTGGAAAGCGATTCGACCCGCGGGGATTGACAGAGACCCTGGTTCGCGCGGCTGGAGACGTCAGCCTCCGGGAGCCGGCGCTAGAACCGACGATCCTCGCGACGGGCGGCTTCCAGGGAGACGGAGAACTCGTTGCCGAGCACATCCATCCGGCCGGCCCGCTGAGACTGCGGGCGAATCCCTGGAGCAGCGGCGACGGCATGCGTTACGCGCTCGAGCGCGGCGCGGAGCTCTCCGCGGGCCTGGAGGAGTTCTACGGTCGCAACATGCCTGACGCGGATTTCTCCGACGAGCAGTTCGTGCCGCTCGCGCAGCTCTACGGCCGGTTCGCGCGCGTCTACAACGAGCGCGGCGAGGAGTTCTTCGCGGGCGACGTGTCGTGGTCCGAGAACGACCTCGTGCAGGCGACTGCGCAGCAGCCGGGCGCGCGCGCGTGGTACGTGCTGGATGACGACGCGCTCCAGCAGCGAGTGCGGGATCGGAGAGTGGCGGACATCGTTGCGCTCGCGCCGACTCGCGTCGACCCTGCCGAGCTTCCGTTCGCTGCACCGTCAGGAGCGCGAGTCGCGGTGCGAGTTTCGCCCGGCATCACACATACGATCGGCGGTCTGCGCGTGGATGAGCAAGCCCGGGTCGTGGGGGCAGAAGGCCTCTTCGCTGCGGGCGCCGACGTGGGCGGTATCGCGACGGGCGGCTATGCCAGCGGTCTCGCCGCGGCGCTCGTGTTCGGCAGGATCGCTGCTGAGTCCGCGCTAGACGGCCTGTAGGTACGCGCAGGGTCTTGGATCGTTCGGGAGCGGTGAAGGACCGATCTTGATCACCTGCTCCTCGCGGTCGTCGACCTCGACGAGCGAGCCGACCGCCGGTGCGTCGCCGTCGGCCTCACGCAACTCGTAGCCGCTGGGCTTCCAGACGAAGAGAAGATGCCTTTCGTTGTGGTCGGCCATCGGCCGCGCATCCTATCCCGCGCGTAGCGCGTGTCCGCGTAGCGGACCAGTGGAGGGGTCCAGGGGAACCGGGGGGTTCCCCCAGCTAGGGCCGAAGCGTTAGCGGGACGTCGCGTACGGCGGGAGGACGACGCGGATGGTCGTCCCGGCATCCTCGCCCTGGTCCACCGTGAGGACGCCGTTCAGGGTCCGCGCTCGCTCGGCCAGCTCCTCGAGGCTTCGACGGCGCCGCTCGCCGGGCGCGTCGTCGGCGATCGCCGTCTCGACGCCGCCGTCGGGCGTTTGCCGCATCGTCACCGACAGCGTCTGCGGCGGTCCGCGCCGCACCGCCTGGTCGAGGGCCTCGCGGATGATCTGGTACATCGCCGCCTGCGTCTTCTCGGCGAGCTGTTCGGCGGCCTCGACGTCGATCTCGACACGCACCTGGTGCGCGAGCTCGATCTGGTCCGTCAAGGCGCGCACCGCGGGCCCGAACCCTTGGTCGCGCAGCACCACGGGCTCGAGGTTGAAGGAGAGGTTCCGCAGCTGGCCGATCGTCGAGCGATGACGCTCGAGCGCGCGGCGGATGATGTCCTGCCCCTCCTCGCTGCGACCCTCGACGACCGAGTTGAGTCCCGCGTCGAGCAGCAGCGCAACTCCCGAGAGCGACTGCACCGCGCCGTCGTGCAGTTCGTTGGCAAGGCGCCGCCGCTCGTCCTGCTCGGCCGTGATGAGCTGATCCGACAGCCGCGAGCGCTCGGCCTCGCGCACCC
>CATPAS010000184.1 GCA_955652075.1 uncultured Gaiellaceae bacterium
CGCCCTCCACCGAGCCCGCGCCCCCGGTCTCGGCGGCATCGAGTTCGCTTGTGCCATCCCCGGCACCGCCGGCGGGGGCGTCTGGATGAACGCCGGGGCCTACGGCGGAGACTGGGCAGGCATCCTCGAGCGAGCTCTCGTCGTCGACGGAGATAGCGCAGAGTGGCGGACGGCCGGTGAGCTCGGTCTCAGCTATCGCCATTCCGATCTGGAGCACGGCCAGGTCGTTGCCCGCGTCGAATTTCGGCTCAGCCCGCGGCCCCAGGGAGAGATCAAGGCGCTCGTTGCCGACCTGCAGGCGCAGCGAAAGGCCGCACAGCCGACGAACAAGCGGACCTACGGCAGCGTCTTCAAGAACCCCGACCACGAGCTTTCCGCCGGAAGGATGCTCGAGGCGTGCGGCCTGAAAGGGCATCGGATCGGCGGCGCGCAGATCTCACCTCGTCACGCGAACTTCATCGAGAACGCGGACGGTGCCCGCTCGGACCACGCGATCGCCCTGATGGCCGAGGGCCGTCGGCGCGCCTCGGAGCAGTTCGGCGTCGAGCTGCAGCACGAGGTCGAGTTCCTCGGGCCTCTCGAGCTGCCTCCCATCTCCGGGTAGGACTCCTCGGGCAGAGCGGCGAAGTCACCGGCGTGGGCGAGAAGGTTCTCCAGCTCCCGCGGAGGCGGAGCTTCGACGTGCTGCGGTTTGCACCCTCGGGCCGGTCGTTCGCGATCGGCGCCTCGCTCGTCGTCGTTGTCGGCAGCCTGTACGCCCTGGCGCGCGAGACGTCCATGTTCGCCGTGCGCTCGATCGAGGTCGTAGGCGCGTCGCCGGCGCTGGCTGCGGAGGTGCGTGCGGAGCTTCGCTCCTTCGACGGCCGGAGCCTGGTCGGGCTGAACGGCGATGCCGTCGCGCAGCGCGTCAACGAGCTCGCGGCCGTTCGCGGCTCTGTGGTCGACCGTGCGTTCCCGCACACCCTCCGGATCCGCGTCCTCCCGGAGCTGCCCGTGGCAGTGCTGCGACGGGGGGTTGAGTCGTGGCTCGTGTCGGCACGCGGACGTGTGATCGCGGCGGTCCCGCTCAGGGCCCGGTCCAACCTCCCGCGGATCTGGCTCCCGTCGAGAACCGCGATCGTGAAGGGAGCCTTCCTCAGTTACTCGGCGTGGGCGATCGCGGACAGCTAAATATTTGCATTCGTCGGCAGCGGCTTTACGACTCGGATCGCTTTCGTGCGCGCGCTCAACGGGCAGATCACCCTCGGACTGCGCGGTGGGCTCGAGATCCAACTCGGTGTGCCGATCGACCTGCCGCTGAAGATCGCGATCGCGCGGGGCATCCTCCCGACCCTTGCGCTGCCCCGCGCGGGCGGCCCGGACTATCTCGACATCACCGTCCCGGAACGCCCGGTGGCGGGCCGCAACCCTCAACCCTCAGGTTGAGCTTGATGGTTGTCCCCGTTGACACCCCGGTACTCGCAGCGTACTCTGCTCCGAAGGAGGCGCTCGGCAGCCCCAACGCTTTAGTCCAGCTTGAGGCCGAGCCATCTTCAGAGTCATGAGCCAAACAGGGAACTACCTCGCGGTCATCAAGGTCGTCGGCGTCGGCGGCGGAGGCACCAACGCGGTCAACCGCATGGTGGACGCCGGTCTGGCCGGCGTCGAGTTCATCGCCGTGAACACCGACGCGCAGGCACTGATGATGACGGATGCCGATGTGAAGATTCAGGTCGGCGCCCAGGTGACGCGCGGGCTCGGCGCCGGGGCGGATCCCGAGGTTGGATTCGCCGCCGCGCAGGAGAGCCGCGACGAGCTCAAGGAGGCGCTGAAGGGCGCGGACATGGTCTTCATCACCGCGGGCGAAGGCGGCGGCACCGGCACAGGGGGTGCGCCGATCGTGGCGGAGCTCGGGCAGGAGATCGGCGCATTGACGGTCGGCGTCGTCACGCGGCCGTTCGCGTTCGAGGGCCGCAAGCGCGCCGACCAGGCAGAGCGCGGCGTCGACCAGCTGCGCGACCGCGTCGACACGTTGATCGTGATCGAGAACGACCGGCTGCTGCAGGTCGTCGAGCGCCAGACGTCGGTGGTCGAGGCGTTCCGGATGGCAGACGACATCCTGCGGCAGGGCGTCCAGGGGATCACCGATCTGATCACGGAGCCGGGCCTTGTGAACCTGGATTTCGCCGACGTCAGGACGATCATGCGTGACGCCGGCTCGGCGTTGATGGGCATCGGCCGCGCATCGGGTGAGAACCGCGCGGCGGAGGCCGCGCGGATTGCCGTCTCTTCCCCGCTCCTCGAGGCGTCGATCGAAGGGGCGACCGGGATCCTGCTCAACATCACCGGCGGCTCCGACATCGGCCTCTTCGAGGTGAACGAGGCCGCCGAGGTCGTCACCGGAGCTGCAGACCAGAACGCCAACGTCATCTTCGGCGCCGTGATCGACGATTCACTCAGCGAAGAGGTTCAGGTCACCGTTATCGCAACGGGGTTCGGCGGCCGTGGCGGCCGCCGCGCTCGCCGCAGGGAAACGTCCGCCGAGGCGCCACTGCCGGCAACCGCCGCGACAGAGGGTTTCGACGTCTCGCACGAAGTGCTCGACGTGCCCTCGTTCCTTCGCGACGACTGACGTTTAGCGCCTGCCCGCCGCTCCGGCTGCGCCTCCCGGAGACACAGCCGGAGCGGCACCTTTCCGACGCTCGTTAGCATCGTTGGCCAATGGCTCAGCTGCTGCTCCGGACGCCGCTCCACGACCGTCACGTCGCCCTCGGGGCGCGCATGGTCCCGTTCGCCGGCTGGGAGATGCCGGTGCAGTACGAAGGAGTCAGCTCCGAGCACCGCGCGGTCCGGGCAGACTGCGGCGTTTTCGACGTCTCGCACATGGGGGAGTTCGAGATCGAGGGCCCTCGCGCGACAGAGCTCTTGCAGGCGACGCTCTCGAACGATCTCGGGAAGATCGGCCCGGGAGAGGCGCAGTACACCCTCCTGACGAACGAGCGGGGCGGGATCGTCGACGACCTGATCGTCTACCGGCTCGAGGAGTTCCGCTATCTGCTGATCGTGAACGCGGCCAATCGCGACGCCGACTTCCGCTGGCTCAAGGAGCGGGAGATCCCGGGCTCCGACGTGCGTGACGTCTCGGACGAGTACGCGCTGCTCGCGGTCCAGGGCCCTCGCGCGATCGAGCGGCTGGGCCTGCCCGAGGCCAGACAGTTCACGTTCGCCGAGGGGGAGATCGACGGGATTCAGTGCATGGTGAACCGCACCGGCTACACCGGGGAGGACGGCTGCGAGCTCCTCGTCATGGCCGAGGACGCCGGCTATCTCTGGGACCGCGTGCTCGAGCGCGGCGCCGTCCCGTGCGGACTGGGCGCGCGCGACACGCTGCGACTCGAAGCCTCGCTGCCGCTGCACGGGAACGACCTCACGCCGGACACGGACGCGCTCTCCGCCGGGCTCGGCTGGTGCTGCGCGCTCGACAAGGAGTTCTCGGGCGCCGCGGAGCTTCGCGAGATCAGGGCGCACGGCCCCGAGCGGAAGCTCGTGTCGTTCGTGATGGAGGAGAAGGCGGTGCCGAGGCAGGGCATGACGATCGAGGGCGGCGGAGAGGTCACCTCGGGAACGCATTCGCCCATGCTCGATCGAGGCATCGGGATGGGCTACGTCCCTGCAGGATCCGCGACGCCGGACACCGTGCTGGCGATCGACGTTCGCGGGAAGTCTCGGCGAGCACGAGTCGTCAAGAGACCGATCTACAAGCGAGAGGAGTAGCGCCAGTTGGCCGCGAGCGAGACCTATCCCGAGGATCTGAGGTACCACAAGGACCATGACTGGGCGCGCATCGAGGGCGATGAGGC
>CATPAS010000185.1 GCA_955652075.1 uncultured Gaiellaceae bacterium
GACATCAACAACATCCTGGATTTCGAGCGCGACTTCCCGGGTACGCGCACGATCGCGCTGGAGCAGAACTACCGCTCGACCAACTCGATTCTCGAGGCCGCGAACGCAGTCATCACCAACAACCGGGAGCGCAAGCCGAAGGAGCTCTGGTCCGAGCTCGGTGACGGCGAGCCCGTCCGCGTGCTGGAGGTGGAGGACGAGCACGCCGAGGCGCGGTATGTCGCCGCCGGCATAGCGGGGCTCGTCGAACTAGGCCTTTCGGGGGACGAAGTCGCGATCTTCTACCGAACGAACGCGCAGTCGCGGGTGCTCGAGGACGTCCTCGTCCGTCAGGGCGTCGCCTACCAGGTAATCGGCGGCCCTCGCTTCTACGAGCGCGCCGAGATCAAGGACGCGATCGCGTATCTGCAGGCGATCGACAACCCGTACGACGCTGTCTCGCTGCAGCGGATCGCGAACAGGCCACGGCGAGGCATCGGCGACTCGAGCCTCGCACGCCTGCAGACGTGGGCCGATGCACAGGGACGCTCGTTGTGGGAGGCAATGGAGTTCGCGGAGGAGGCGGGCGTGGGTGCCGCTCCGCTCAGGGCGGTACAGGGATTCCGGACCCTGATGCAGTCACTGCAGTCCGGTGCCCTCGAGCTCCCTGTTTCGGAGCTCCTCGAACGCACGCTCGAGCGCAGCGGCTACATCGAGGCGCTCGAGGCGGAGCGCACGATCGAAGCGGAGGGACGGCACGAGAACCTGCAGGAGCTCGTCGGCGTCGCCCGCGAGTACCAGGAGACGGCGGAGGAGCCGTCCCTGTCCCACTTCCTGCAGGAGATCTCGCTCTTCTCCGATCAGGATTCGATCCGCGGCGAGGAGAGCCTCGTCACGCTGATGACTCTCCACAACGCGAAGGGGCTCGAATTTCGCGCCGTCTATCTGATCGGGATGGAGGAGGGAATCTTCCCGCACAGCAGGTCGATCGAGGAGCAGGGGGTCGAAGAGGAGCGCCGGCTCGCATACGTCGGCATGACGCGGGCGCGCGAGCAGCTGACGCTCACGCACGCGTCGTCGCGCTCACTCTGGGGCTCGCGTGGCTACAACCTGCCCTCGCGCTTCCTCGACGAGCTGCCGCGCTCGATCGAACGCGAACGGCTGCGACCTGCCTCCTGGTCTTCGTACGGCGCGCAAGGCGTCGCGCCGCGCGACGACATTCCCTCGCTCTCCACGGGGGACTCGGTCCGCCACGGCACGCTCGGCGAGGGAGTCGTGACCCAGATCGAAGCCGGCGGCGTTGTCACCGTTCGGTTTGCGGACGGAAGCGAGCGCCGGCTGATGCTCGATTACGCGCCCCTCGAACGCATTCCGTAGGGTCCGCACGTGTCCGTGGAGATCCGGAACCCGTCGGAGGGCGAGCTGCGCAAGGCAATGAAGGCCGTCGAAGCGGCGTTCGGCGAGGAGCAGAAAGAAGAAGACCTGGACCGGCACCAGAAGGCGATGCCTCGCGATCGCTTCTTCGTGGCCTACGACGGCGCCGTCCCGGTCGGTACGACCGCGTCCCTGCCGTTCGAGCTCACGGTGCCGGGTAGCGAGCTCGCGACGGGCGGCGTCACCTGGGTGGGCGTTCTCCCGAGCCACCGGCGCCGCGGAATCCTCACCCAGATGATGAAGCACCAGCTCGACGATCTGCACGAGCGTGGCGAGCCCCTGGCGATTCTGTGGGCTTCGGAGGCGGCCATCTACGGCCGGTTCGGGTATGGAATCTCTGCGCCCACAGTGCAGCTCGACGCGGACCGGTCGCGGTTCTCGCTTCGCGACGATCCCGGACCGCGCGGCGCCGTGCGGCTGATCGACCGGGAAGAAGCCGGCAAGGTTCTGCCGCCCATCTATGACGCAGTTCGTCGCCAGGTGCCCGGCTTCACGAGTCGAAACGCTCTTCTATGGGATCTGTACCGCCTCGCCGATCCCGAACACTGGCGCCGCGGCGGCGGACCGAAGTTCTACGCGGTGCTCGAGTTCGACGGCGAGCCTGTCGGCTACGCCATCTATCGCATCAAGCTCGACTGGCAGGAGGGGTTCGCCAAGAGCCAGGTGCGAGTGTTGGAAACATGCGCGACGTCTGCCGCCGCCGAGCGGGAGCTCTGGCGATTCCTGTTCGGGATCGACCTCGTCGTGCGGATTCAAGGCCGCCACGACCCGGGATCGCCGCTGTTCCTGATGGTCGTCGACCCGCGGAGCCTCATGCTCCGCGTGACCGAAGGCCTCTGGCTTCGACTCGTCGATCTCGGCGCCGCCCTGACCGGCCGCACCTACGCCACTGACGACTCGGTCGGAATGGAGGTGCGGGACGAGCTCTGCCCGTGGAACGCGGGCCGGTGGCGGATCGGAAACGACGTAGCGCGTACCGACGACGACGCAGAGCTCGAGCTCGACATCGCCGATCTCGCGTCCGCGTATCTCGGGGCTTTCGATTTCAACCAGCTCGCCGAGGCGCAGCGCGTTCGCGAGCTGAAGCCGGGCACGCTGCAACGTGCGAGCGACCTCTTCCGCACCGCGCGTCCGCCCTACTGTCCGGAGGACTTCTGAGCGAATTCGACGTCCGTCCCGTCGAGAACCTCGACGAGTTTACGCGCGCTGTCTTTGCGATCGGCCAGTACTTCGGCATGGTCCCGAACGAGGAGCGCATGCAGCGCTTCACGGACCTGCTGCCACTCGAGCGCATGTACGGGGCGTGGTCGAACGAAGCGATCGTCGGCGGCGCGGGATCGTTCGCATTCGACCTGACCGTGCCCGGCGGCGGTGTGCCGACCGCCGGGGTCACCGTCGTCGGCGTAGCGCCTACGCACAGGCGACGCGGAGTACTACGCTCCCTCATGCGAGCGCAGCTGGACGATGCGCATGAACGTGGGGAGCCGCTCGCAGCACTGTGGGCGTCCGAGGAGTCGATCTACGGTCGCTTCGGGTACGGGCTCGCGTCGTTCTGCGGCGAGATCACGCTCGCGCGTGAGCACACCGCGTTCGCGCACCCGTTCGAGCCGCAGGGAACGTTGCGGCTGATCGAGCCGGAAGAGGCCCAGGCAGCAATCTCGCCGGTCTTCGACCGCATTCGGTCCGAGTGGCCCGGCATGTTCTCGCGGACCCCCGTCTGGTGGGAGAACCGCGAGATCGCCGATCCCGAGGACCGCCGCGACGGCGCGGGCCCGAAGCGCTGGGTCGCATACGAGCAAGACGGATCGGTCGAGGGCTACGCCGTGTACCGGCACAAACCGGGTTTCGAGGCCGGGACGACGAATGCGGAGCTGCGAGTCCTCGAGGCTCTGGGCACGTCGCCGGAAGCACTGCGAGATCTGTGGGCCTACCTGCTCGCTGTCGACTGGATCGCCACCGTCAAGTCCTATCTTCTGCCGCCGGACCATCCGCTGTTCCTCTTGCTGGCGACGCCACGCCGCATGCGCTACCGGATGGGCGACGGAATCTGGGTGCGGCTCGTCGACGTCGGCGCGGCGCTCTCGGGTCGAAGCTATGCGGGCGAGGGGTCGATCGTCTTCGACGTTGCGGACGAGTTCTGTCCGTGGAACGAGGGACGGTGGAAACTGGAAGGGGGCAGCGCCGAGCGCAGCAAAGACACGCCCGAGCTGTCGCTGCCCGTGCAGTCGCTCGGCTCCGCACTACTCGGCGGCGTGTCGTTTGCCGCCCTCCGGCGCGCGGGCCGGGTCGTCGAGCTGAACGCCGGTGCGATCGAGCGGGCGGACGCGCTCTTTCGCTGGGACCGCCACCCGTGGTGCCCCGAAATCTTCTGAGTCGTCGGCTAGACTTGCGCACCCAGGGGCGGTTAGCTCAGTTGGGAGAGCACCAGCTCGACAAGCTGGGGGTCACTGGTTCGAGCCCAGTACCGCCCATCACGAATTACCGGCATGTTGCGGTGTTTTGGCGTCTGAACAGGCGACGGGAGCGGTGGCCGTGGCAATAGTCGAGGCCTGGACAAGCAAGCGCACCGTTCGGCGGCGGCCTCGCTGTCGCCTCGCCGAGCCTCGCTTGAGGTCATTCGAGCGAGCGGATGTCGTCTCGGTGCGGGTCCGCAGAGGGGAGCCAGATCGGCCCGGTCGGAGCGGTACGGGAGGCCGCGGGTTGGATCGCGTTGCTGGCGTGCTCGCGTAAAGCGGCGATGCTGTCGCGCTCATCGTTTGCGCGGGTGACGAGCGACCAGCACCAGAGCGGAGATGGGTCGACAACCGGGCGCGTGCGTAGGCTCGGCGGCAGCCTGTCGAAGTACCGCTTCGGTGACATGAGGACGGGCGCGTTGAGACGGAGGGCATGGTTGTGGAACGCCGTGCCGGCAATGCCGCCGTCGTCGATGTGCACGAGCCGGGCACCGATGGCTTCGGCAAACTCGGTCGCATAGTCGTTCCACGCTTGCCAGGACGTGAGGTCGGCGTCGACGAGTACACGCAGCGTCCGCGCCGGAACGGTCTTTGCGGATCGCCCGGCGGGGGTGACGGCGAGTAGCGGCTCCGGCCATAGCAACCGGAAGTCCAGCCGTTCGTCGCGCGCCCGGGCCCACGCGATCGCGGCGTCGAGGCCGCCGTCGAGTACGCGCGCGATCTGAACGTGACTCGGCATGATCCATTCGTCGACGCGGATGTCCAGTTCCGGCGAGGTGGCGAGCTGGTCGGGAAGCCAGCTGACGTAGCCGACACGGAGCGGGCCCGTCGCTCCCGCGACGCGGCGCTGTGCGCGTGCGGCGAGCTCGAGAATCTCCCGTGCGTCGGGCAGCAGCATCCTCCCGGCCGGGGTCAACTCGACGTGTCGGCGGTCGCGCACGAATAACGGCGCGCCGAGAC
>CATPAS010000186.1 GCA_955652075.1 uncultured Gaiellaceae bacterium
CCTGATCGTCGCCGTCAGCTTCGCGGCCCCCCTTTACGCGCACCACATCGCCAACACCGACCCGTTCGCGTCCAACATCACCGGGAAGACGGTCGTGGGCGGGAAGAGTGTCGACGTGCTCCAGCAGGGCGGCGGGACGCTCGGGATCGGCGTGATTCCGATCGGCCCGACCTGGCAGTCGAACTACTTCCTCGGAGCCGACAGCCAGGGCAGAGACGTGGCGGCGCGAGTCCTGTACGGCGGCCGTGCGTCGCTCGAGATCGGCATCGGGTCAGCAGTGATCTGCTGCTTCATCGCGCTCATCCTTGCCCTCGTCGCCGGTTTCTTCGGCCGCTTCAGCGACACCATCCTCTCTCGCCTGATGGATCTCATCTGGGCGTTTCCCGTGTACCTGCTCGCGATCTCGCTCGCGACCGTGCTGCTGACGTTGCCCAACGGTCTCCAATGGGGGTTCATTCACGTTCAGCCGGCCAGCCTGTGGGTGCCGACGATCATCATCGCGCTCGTCTACGTCCCCTATGTCTACCGGCCGGTTCGCGGCCAGGTGCTTTCGGTGCGCGAGAAGGAGTACGTCGAGGCGGCGATTGCACAGGGGGCGTCGAACCTCAGGCTGATGTTCAGCGAGATCCTCCCGAACGTGCTCACGACCGTGATCGTGATGCTGCCGCTGATGATCGCGACCACGGTGCTGACCGAAGCTGCCCTCTCGTTCCTCTCGATCGGCGTGCAGCCGCCGAAGGCGAGCTGGGGGACGATCATCGACGACGGCCAATCGCTGCTCTACACCCGGCCGTGGGTCGCGATCGCGCCGGGCATCATGATCCTGCTGACGGTGCTGTCGCTGAACGTGCTCGGGGACGGCGTCCGGGACGCGCTCGACCCGCGGGCGAAGCTGAGGATGAAGGGCTAGGGCATGGCGCTCTTCATCGTCCGCCGACTGATCGGTCTCGTGGCCGTCCTCTTCGCGATCACGGTACTGGTCTTCTTGATCTTTTTCGCGACGCCCGGAGTCGATCCCACAAGGTCGCTCGCGGGCCGCAACCCGACGCCCGAGACGATTGCCGCCGTTCGACACCAGTTCGGGCTCGACCGCTCGAAGCCCATGCAGTACCTGCTGATGATGAAGCGGCTGTTCATCTCGCGCGACCTCGTCTCCTACGGCAATCAGGCGCTTCAGGTGGTTCCAGCGATCACGAGCGCGGCGCCGGTGACCTTCTCGCTCGTGTTCGGGGCGGCCGTCATCTGGGTGGTGTTCAGCATCCTCACGGGACTGCTCGCCGTGATCCTGAAGGGAACGATCTTCGATCCGTTACTCATGATCTTCGCCCTGATCGGGATCTCCATGCCCGTGTTCTGGCTCGGCGAGGTCGCGAACCTGATCACGCAGGACCGCCTCCACAACACGTTCCTGTTCTCGTGGGTGCCGCCGCTCGGGTACGTCCCGCTGACGCAGAACCCATGGCAGTGGTTCCTGCACCTGGTGATCCCCTGGATCACGCTCTCGGTGCTCTACATCGGCTTCTACGCGCGGGTGCTCCGGGCGAACCTGCTCGACGTCGAGAACGAGGACTACGTGCGCACCGCCCGCGCCAAGGGGCTGTCGGAGCGGCAGGTGCTGGTCAAGCACATGCTGCGCACGTCGCTGATCACGTTCGTCAGCCTCTTCGGCCTCGACTTCGGCATCCTCGTCGGCGGCGGGGCACTGCTGACCGAGGTCGTCTTCGGGCTCCCGGGCGTGGGGCAGCTGACCTATCGTTCGCTCGTCTCGCTCGACCTGCCGGTGATCATGGCAACCGTGATCTACGGCGCCTTCTTCATCACGATCGCCAGCGCGCTCATCGACGTCGTCTACGCGCGCCTCGATCCGCGGATCAGGCCGGCCTAGCCATGGCCGAGCCGCTGCTCGAGGTCAAGGATCTCAAGGTCTCGTTCCGGACGGAGGACGGCGTGGTCAGGGCCGTCGACGGCGTCTCGTTCACGGTCGACCAGGGCGAGGTGCTCGGCATCGTCGGCGAGTCCGGCTCGGGCAAGAGCGTGACCATGATGTCCGTGCTGCGCCTGATCAACGATCCCAACATGCAGGTCGAGGGCGAGGTGATCTACAAGGGCCGCGACCTGATGAAGCTGCACAAGAACGAGATGCAGGAAGTGCGCGGCGACGAGATCGCGATGATCTTCCAGGATCCGATGACGTCGCTCAATCCCGTCTACACGGTCGGCGACCAGATCATCGAGGCGATCGTTACCCATCAGGAACTGCACAAGGCCGCTGCCAAGAACCGTGCGATCGAGCTGCTGCGACAGGTCGGGATTCCGGACGCAGAGGCGCGTGTCGACGATTTTCCACACCAGTTCTCGGGCGGGATGCGCCAGCGCGCGATGATCGCGATGGCTCTTTCAAACAACCCTGACGTCCTGATCGCCGACGAGCCGACGACGGCGCTCGACGTGACGATCCAGGCCCAGATCATCGAGCTGATCGACAAGCTCAAGGACGAGTTCAACTCCGCCGTCATCCTGATCACGCACGACCTGGGAGTCGTGGCGGAGATCGCGAACGAGATCATCGTCATGTACGCCGGCCGCGTCGTCGAGCGCGCGCCGAAGCGGCAGCTGTTCTATGACCCGCAGATGCCCTATACCTGGGGTCTACTGGGATCGATCCCGCGCCTCGATCGCCCGAAGCAGGAGCGGCTGCATTCGATCAAGGGCATGCCGCCGTCGCTGATCAACGCCCCCGAGGGCTGCAGGTTCCGGCCCCGTTGCCCGCACGCGTTCGACAAGTGCGCGGAGGAGCCGGAACTCCTCAACCGCGTCGACGATCACGATCACCTCGACCGCTGCTGGCTCACCGTGCCCGACAAGCGCCGGTTGCGCGAGGAGACGATCAGCGGCGAGGAGGCCGCATGACGGATGCGAACGGCGGCGACCCGCTCGTCGACGTCCGAAACGTCAAGAAGTACTTCCCGATTCGGAAGGGGCTCCTGCAGCGGGAAGTCGCACGCGTGCACGCTGTCGACGACGTCACGTTCTCGGTGCGCGAAGGCGAGACCCTCGGACTCGTGGGCGAGTCCGGCTGCGGGAAGTCCACGCTCGGCCGCACGATAGTCCGTCTGCTCGAACCGACGGAGGGGAGCATCCTCTTCGAAGGTCGTGACATCTCCAAGCTCGGCTCGCGCGCCTTGCGGCCGCTGCGGCGGGAGATGCAGATCGTGTTCCAGGATCCGTACGCGAGCCTGAACCCGCGCAAGCGCGTCGGCGCGATCATCGGCAGCCCGCTGAAGATCCACGGCATCGAGGACAAGAAGGGCCGGCGCAAGCGGGTCCAGGACCTGCTCGAGACGGTCGGCCTCTCGCCCGAGCACTACAACCGCTTCCCGCACGAGTTCTCCGGCGGCCAGCGGCAGCGGATCGGGGTCGCACGGGCGCTTGCGCTGAGGCCGAAGCTGATCGTTGCGGACGAGCCGGTCTCGGCGCTGGACGTCTCGATTCAGTCGCAGATGCTCAATCTGATGGGCGACTTGCAGACCGACTTCCAGCTGACCTACATCTTCATCGCCCACGACCTCGGGGTCGTCCGCCACGTGAGCGACCGGATCGCGGTCATGTACCTCGGCAAGCTCGTCGAGCTCTCGCCGGCCGAGGATCTCTACCAGCGGCCGATCATGCCC
>CATPAS010000187.1 GCA_955652075.1 uncultured Gaiellaceae bacterium
CTTCGACGCTGCGGGTCAGTTTCGCGTCCAGGGTTACGAACGCGTCTGCCTGCAGCTGAGTGAGTGCGACGTACTCGGCGTTGTAGCTCTGGGCCCATCCGAGTTGATCGGCGAGCTCCCAGGCTCGACGCTGGAGCACGGCGTCTCCGAGGAGCCTGATCCGCATCCGCCGGATGTGGGCGAGGTGGTTGCGCGCGACATCGGCCTTGGCCTCGCCGCGCTGGACGGCCTCGTGCAGTTCCGACAGCGTTTGGGAACGTAGCAGCGTCGGTGCGAGGAGCTTGTGTTTGTCCGGGACCTCGATGCCCGCGCTCGCCAGGTGGAGCACGGCACTGGAGTCGACTACGAACCTGGTCAACGGGTACCTCCAGATTGGGTGTAGAGGAACGCCGTAACGTTAGTTGCGCGAATCGTCCGCAGATCGGTGGTGCGTCCTCGTCGTGTTCGAGGTCATGCCGGCACCGTGCTGGGCTAGGGTCTCGACAGCAATCAACTGATTCCCCACTGGAGGTATCTGAACCGTGCTTGACGTCCAGCGCGTCGACTACATCCGCGTCCCGGTGAGGGACATGGAAAAAGCGAACCACTTCTACGGCGAGGTGCTGGGCCTGAAGCGGAACCCGAACTCGCCGGGCGACGACTGGGTCGAGTACGAGACAGGCAACGTCACGCTCGCGGTGATGACGCCGCACACCCACGACTTCGAGTTCACGCCGCTGCCGCCAGGCACGATCGCGCTGCGTGTGCCCGACGTGGCGGAGGCAAAGGAGAAGCTCGAGGCGGCTGGCGTAGAGGTCAACGACATGTGGGACTCCGGCGTCTGCCACGGCGCGGGGTTCAGCGATCCCGACGGCAACCGCATCCTCCTGCACCACCGCTACAAACCCTACGAGCAGAGCTGACGCACCGGCCGCACGCGGCCGCCGGAGCAGGCAGTGGCGCATGACGGTCGCGTCTCGATCGACGAGACTGCATCGTGTGCAGCCGCCCGAAGTCAGCTACGCCCGCAGCGGCGACGTTGCGATCGCCTACCAGATCGTCGGCGAGGGTTCTCCCGACATCGTCTTTGTGCGTGGTCTGACCGGAGATCTGCTTTCGACGTGGGAGCAGCCGCTGGATCGCGGCCTCGGCGTGTCGTTCTCCACCCCGATCAGTCGTCTGGCCGGAGCGGCGGACCGACGTTGACTTGACCATGAGCCCGGAAGATGGCTTCCAACTGCTCGGGTGACGGCCGTGGTGTCTCGCTCGGCGGAAGTGTCGGCGACGTCGCCGGCACCGAGCCGTCTCGTACCATTCGCTCGAGCCCCGCCGGCGTGCTGAGCACAAGCACCCGCGCCGTCTCCGTGTCGACGCGGAACGTGTGCGCGACCCCCATCGGCACGACGGCCGCCGCACCCGCCGTCAGTTCGAACCGCTGCTCGCCGGCCTGAACGCTCAGCCGTCCCTCCTGCACGATGTAACTCTCGTCCTGCGGATGCGTGTGAAGCGGCGGCGACGCGTGGCGCGGAAACAGGAACTCGATCAACGCGAAGCGCCCGTCGCTCGCCTCGCCCGGCACCTTGACCGTTGCCAGGGTGCCCAGAAACCAGAGCTGCTCACCCTTCCCGGATCCTGACCAGGTTGCCGACGCGCTCACCTCCCCCATTATCCGGCACGCGTCCGGAGCCGAGCTCAGCTGCTGAACCAGCGGGCGCCGCGGCTCGAGCCGAAGTGCTGCTTCTCGGCAACGAGGGCGGCGGAGGGCTCCTGGAACGTGCCGGTCGGCTTCGGTCCCGAGAGGAAGTCCACGTCGACGCGACCGACTCGACCGGCACCGAACTCGATGTAACAGGAGCCGAGCCCGCCGTACGCGCCAGGCTGCGCGCCGCCGCGCCAACCCGCAATCAGCGACGCCGCGACGACGCGCGCTGCTCCCTCGGCGAACACACCAGCCTTCGGAACTCCGATCGTCGCGACGTCCCCGACCGCGTACACGCCCGGAAACCGCGTCTCGAGCGTCTTCGCATTCACCGGCACATAGCCGTCTTCGGTCATTCCGCTGGCGACGACCACGTCGGGAGCGCGGTGCTTTGGAACGCCGAGGAAGAGGTCATAGGGCATCTCGCCGCCATCGTCGAGGACGACGACGTGTCGGTTTGGGTCGAGCGAGCTGACGCGGCGCTCGGGAACGAACTCGATGTCATGCTCGGCGAAGGCGGCAACGAGCGCGCGCGACGTATCGGGTGACGGAGGGATCGGACTCCCGAACGGGATGACGAACGAGATCTCGCAATCGTCGCGGACGCCCCGCGCGGAGAGATAGTCGTGAAGCAGTAACGCGGCCTCGCTCGGCGCCGGTGGGCACTTGAACGGCGTCCCGCAGACGCCGACGATCGCCCGGCCGTGCGAGAACTTGGGCAGCAAGGCGCCCAGCCGCTCGGCGCCGGCCACGGAGTAGAACTCGTTGCCACCCTCGGCGAGTCCCGGCGTGGCGTCCAGGTCGTAATCGGCGCCGAGCGCCACGATCAGGACGTCGGCCTCATGGACACCGTCGTGGGTGGTCACGCGCCGCGCCTCCGGATCGATCGCGGTGATCGTCTGCTGCAGGAAACGCACCCCGGGCTTTGCGATGTCACGGTAAGCGAGGCGGACCGCGTCGAGCGTCGTCCGGCCGAACATCACATCGAGCTTCGAGTACCCGAAGATGAACGCATCGTTCTTGTCGATCAGGATTACGTCGACGTCGTCACCGAGCGCCTCCGACAACAAGGTGGCGAGCTCGAGACCCCCGAAACCCGCCCCGAGTACGACGACCCGAGTTCCCATCAGGCTTCGGGAAGCCAGCCCTCGCGGTACCGAGTCGGTTCGCGTTTGGTGAATGGTGCGTAGGCCTGAAGCTGGTCGGTCGTGTCCTGCTCGACGCCCGCGCTGTGGCGCCGCGCGGTCTCGTCCACGGTGTAGCCGCCCCAGTTCGGGCCGGTCGACTGGTCGCGGGCGCCGACCGCGAGCACCACGGAGCGCGCGTCTCCCGCCCCGACGATGACATGGTTCGTCCCGGCGGGGCAGTGCACGAAGTCCCACTGTCGGAGCGGGCGCTCCTCGCCCTCGACGATCAGCAGCGCCTCGCCGGCGAGCACGAGGAAGTCCTCCTGGTCGGCCTCCCAGTGGTACATCGCCATGAACTCGCCCGGCTCGAGGACGCTGAGGTTGATGCCTAGCTGCGAGAAATCTGGCTCACCCTCGAAGTCGCACACGGCGGAGCGCCCCTGCGCGTGGCGCCAGGACGCCTCGCGCGCGTTGAGGACAAACCAGCCGTCGCTTTTCGGGACGAGTCCATGTTCGGTCGATTCGAGGCGCGACTCGGGAACCATCGCCGGGAGCCTGCCGCATCGCCGCGGATGGCGCAACGCCCCTCACGCGAGACGTCGGTCACTGAGCGGCTCGGGCATTCCAGTCCTTCGTGCATGCCCATTCGGCTAGTCCGACCGAGCGCCACGTTGCGAGAGGGCCGACTGCAGTGCATCAGTGAGCTCGGCGAGGCTGAAGGGCTTGCGCAGATACGCGATCGGCTGCAGAGCTTCGGCCTGCCCGCTGGTGGCCTTGTCGATGCTGGCGCTGACGATCGGGAGACCAGCGTGCTCGTGGCGCAGTCGTAGGGCGGCCTCGAACGACGTGCGGTAGGCGGGCTCGACGAGGACGACGTCCGGGTTGGGAGTGGGGAGGTCGTCGAGGAACGCCGCCTCGTGACCGAGGCCCCGCACGACTGCCGCATAGAGCTGCCGAATGTCTTCGTCCGGTTCGATGATCAGGAAAAGAGCCATGAGCACGTTCTCGTCGACAGCCGGATGTTTTCCGGGGCCGCGTTCGTATGCGGAGCGAATGACTCAGCGGGGAAACGTGAGCGTCGCGACAGCTACTCGGAGGATCGATCTGCCTCGGAGCCGCAACTCGGCCCGCCAGGGGCCGCGCGGAAGTTGTTTGTCGAGCCGCACGGTCACGGACCTCGATGCACCCGGAGAGAGCGGGACTCCGAGCTTGACCGGAAATGGCCCGGCGCGAACCCCGCCCGGGCCATTGCCAAGCGTCAGGGTGCCGCTGACGGCGATCGTGCGCAGGCCGTCGTTGTGGATCGTCGCGCTGACGAATGGCTGTCCGGATGCCAAGCGCCGCGCGCTGAGCGAGCCGATGATGACAAAACTTGATCTCGCTGCACCGCCGGGCCCAACCGAGAGGTACATCCGGATCCCGACGCGGTTCGCAAGCCTGACGCCGCCCGATCCCGTTGACGATACCTCGGCCCAGATGACGGCGTACCGCTCGCCGGACGAGGCGTCCTTAGGCACGCGGATCGTTACCGTTTCGAACGCTCTGGTGCTCGGCTGCAGGCGCACCACCGCCCGACTGATCGAGGTCCAACTCGAGAGCCCGTTTCGGTTGTGGCCCGGAGAGAAGATGAAACTGCCTTCCCGAACGACGGCGGCGGCAGGATAGACCGCAACTGCTGCGGTCGAATTCGTGCTGTTGCTGATCTCGATCTGCCGCTTGATGGTCGCCCCCGGTGCTGCTCCGTTGACGATGTAGGAGAGCGCAAGTGGATCGGTGCGCGACGCGCTCGCCGGAACGTCGACGATGCGAATCCCGACGCTGCCTGGTTCGGATACCGACCGATTCGAAAGCGCCGCGAAGGCGCTGCTGCCCGGGGTGACGACCCCGGCCAGCAGCGAAAGCGCAATCAGTACGGCACGCACCGGTACGCTCGCCTTTGGTTAAGCGACCGAGTGGGTGATGGTTGCCGCGTACACGCCGGGAGCGAAGTTCGCGGGCACGACCACCGAGATGATCGGGTCCCAACTGGCGGAGCTGACGCCGGTGCTCGTGCCGGTCACGACAGTCGTCACTCCGGTGAGATTCGACGCAGCAACGCCGGTCGCGACCACACCTGCGGACTGGGTGATCGTCCCCGCTGCATAGCTCACGTTGCTGGCGGGGTCGGCCGGTCCTGCCGGTGGAGTAAAGGCAGTCGCGATCACGGAGACCGTCCAGGTCGTCGCGCCGCCGCGCTGGTCGGAGACGCTCACCACGCCGAGCGGGCCGGACATCGTGCTCGAGGTGATCGAGGAGACCTGCGA
>CATPAS010000188.1 GCA_955652075.1 uncultured Gaiellaceae bacterium
CCCATGTGACCTACTTCTTCAACGGCGGCCGCGAGGCGGAGTGGGAGGGGGAGACCAGGATCCTCGTCCCCTCGCCGCGGGACGTTCCGAGCTACGACCACAAACCCGAGATGTCCGCGCGGGAAGTCACCGACAGATTCGTCGAAGAGCTCGAGCGCGACGGCTATGGCTTTGCGGTCATCAACCTCGCGAATCCTGACATGGTGGGCCATACGGGATCGATCCCGGCCGCGATCAAAGCGGTCGAGACCGCCGACGAGTGCCTCGGTCGAATCGTCGAGGCGGTCGGCCGCAAAGGGGGCGTCTCGCTGATCACCGCGGACCACGGAAACGCGGAGCAAATGCTCGAGGCAGATGGTGCAAGCCCGCACACCGCGCACACGACCAACCCCGTCCCGCTGATCGTGACCGACCCCGAAGTGACCCTTGGAGACACCGGCCAGCTGGCCGATTTAGCGCCCACTGTGCTGGGGTTTCTAGGTTTCACACAACCTTCACCAATGACCGGCAAACCTTTACCGACTCCCGGCTGATCGGGGCTATACTCCGGAACCTTTTGTCACTTCAGCAACCTGATTTTGGCGTCCTGCGGAAGGCACAAAAAGGCGACGAGCGAGCTTTCTCGCTCATCGTCCGTGCCTATCAGGTGCCTGTCTTCAATTACGTCCTGCGACTTGTCGGCGACCGGTCGCTCGCGGAAGATCTGACCCAAGAAGTCTTCTTGCGGGTCTTTCAGGGCCTGCCGCGGTTCTCGCTTCGTTCGAAGTTCACGACCTGGCTCTTCCAGGTGACGAAGAACCGCGTGCTCGACGAGCTGCGTGCGAACGAGCGGCGGCCCCGAGCGGTTGTTGCGCTCGAGGATATTGCGCCCCTCGAAGTCGTCGACGCGCCGATGGAGCGGCTCGAGGCGATCGACGCCGTCTGGCGCGCTGTCGAGGGGCTGAACGTCGATCTGAAGATGGCGCTGCTCCTCCGCGACGTCGTCGGTCTGTCTTACACCGAGATCGCCGACTCGCTGGAGATCACGCTCGCCACGGTCAAGTGGCGGATCTACAAGGCGCGCGAGGACGTCCAGCTCTCGATGGCCCGAGAGGGCATCACGTTCGGCGACGAGAGGGAAAAGAAGCCCGCCGCCGAGCAAACGGCGTCCTAGTCAGCGCGAGCGGTTCCGTAGCCAGGCGCTGAGGTTTCGCGCCTCGGCCGCCGGCGTCGCCCCGCGCGTAGGTGCATTGATCTGGACGGGCTGTGGCGTGGTCGGGGAACCGGTCCCGCCGCCGATCCCGACCAGGCCCAGGATCACGGCGACGGTCGCGACGGCAACCGCACCCGCGATCCAGAACCACACGCCGCTCCCGGGAACGCCCAGGTGCTTCCGGGGTTCCTCCAGGGGCTCGGTGAGTGCGGTGGCGAGCAACGGCCTCGTCGGGACTTCCGAAGCGGCGGCGAGCTCGTGCGCGAAAGCGGACGCCGAGGCCGGTCTGAAGCGCGGCTCGCGCGCGAGTGCGTGCATGACCGCCGCTTCTATCGGCTCAGGTACGGAAGGCTCGAGATCGCGGAGCGGCGCGATCACGCCGCTCGTCTGCTGCGCGGCGAGCTCCGCGAGCGATCCGAACTGGTAGGGCGCCCGCCCGGTGAGGAGCTCGTAGAGCACTGCACTCAGCGAGTAGATGTCGCTCGCGGCCGTCACGTCCTCGCCGGCGGCCTGCTCCGGCGACACGTAGGCGGCGGTGCCGAGCACCGTTCCGTGCTGCGTGAGCCGTGTCAGCTCGGCGGCGCGCGCGATGCCGAAGTCGGCGATCTTGAGGACGTCGTCCTCACGAACGAGGAGATTCGCCGGCTTCACGTCCCGGTGGACGAGACCGGCGTTGTGCGCGTGCTGCAGCCCGGCGCAAGCCTGTAGCGCGAGGGGCACCGCTTTCGCGTACGACAGCTTTCCACGCTGCGCGACTGTGTTCCCCGAGACGTACTCCATGACGATGTACGGGCTGCCTTCCGTTTCGCCCGCGTCGTAGACCTGAACGACGTTGGGATGCGAGAGCCGGCCGGCAAGCCTCGACTCCCGCAGGAAGCGCGCCCGGAAGCTGTCGTCGCTCGCGAGATGCTCCGCGAGCACCTTGACGGCGACCGCACGGTGCAGTTCTTCGTCATAGGCGAGATAGACGACGGCCATGCCGCCGTGGCCGAGCGCTCGGTCGATGCGATAGCGGCCGTTCGCGAGTGTCTCGGTCAATCGTTCCCCTCGTTCTTGTTCTTGTACTCGCCTTTGTGCTTGCCGTTGTCATGCTTGTTCTGAGCTGGAGCGCACTGGATGCGTGAAACCAGATCCCCGACGGTCGAGGCGAGTTGCTCCTGGAACGCTCCCGGGACACGGCCGGCGTTGATCGCTGAGACGGTCTCGTGCTGGAGTTGCTGGGCGAGGCTCAGCGCCTGGCAGGAATCCCCCACCGCGAGCGCCTGAACGATCTCGTCGCTCCGCGAGGCCAGTGCCGCGGCAACAGGCGCGGGAAGCTTGGGCTGCGGTGCGACTCGATGCTGCGAGCTGCTTCCGCAACCAGCGATGAAGAGCGCGGCCGCCAGGGCCGCGCCCAGCTCAGGACGTCTCGTTCGGGTCTTGCTCCGCTGCATGCTTCAGGGAACCCTGCCTGACCTGCTCGACCTGGAGCTCCCTGAACTCGCTCGATCAGTCGCCACGCTCCAGCCGAGCCGCGAGTGCTTGGGGAAGACCTCGCTCGCGCATCTCGGCCTGGGTTCGTTCAATCGAATATGCGACCCGGTGGAACTCGGCAAGCCTCTCCTCGAGATCGAGCAGCAGCCAGGCGGCGCGCGGATCGCCGTCACGCGGCTGGCCGACGGAGCCCGGGTTGAGGAGGTGCCTGCCCTCGAGCGTGACCTTCGAGCCACCGGGTGCCGGACCGCCGCTGATCCGCCCGTCGTCAGCCGTGATCGCCAGCGCGACGTGGCTGTGCCCGACCAGGACGAGCGGCGCGTCCGCGAGCTCGAGGGTCGCCGTCGCCGCTTCCTCGGTCAGCACGTATTCCCAGACCGGGTCACGAGCGCTGGCGTGGAACAGGTCGACGCCTTCGACGTGACCGAGGGGCTTCAGCCTCGCGAGGAACGCGCGCGACTCGGGCGTCAGGACCTCGGCGGTCCAAACGGCTGCCGCCGCCGCCTCGTCGTTGAACTCACTGACCGCCAGCTCCCCGATCACGACCAGGTCGTGGTTGCCGACGAGACAGTAATCGGCGCGATTGTCCACGACGTCGCAGCACTCGTTGGGGCGGGGGCCGTAGCCGACGGTGTCGCCGAGGCACCACACCGCGTCGACGCGCACGGCGTCGATTTCCCTCAGCACCGCCTCGAGCGCGTGATAGTTAGCGTGGACGTCCGATATGACCGCGACCCGCATCAGCAGAGTCGCGACCTTAGCCGTCGCGGCCCTCCTGTGGGCACTCGCCGCCTCTGCGCTTTGGCGGACGAAGGTCCCCGCCGACCTCCACTTGCCCCGCCTCGACCCGCAGACGGTATTCGGCGCCGACAGAGTCCGAGCGGGCGTGCGGTACGAGCGGTTCCTCGACTACGAATGGCTGGTCAAAACCCTTGCGAGCGTGCTCGCGCTGGTCGTGATGGCGCGGCGCGGCCAACGGCTCGCGCACTCGCTCCGACTCGGCCCGGTGAACGCGGGGCTCATCACCGGTGTCGTCGTCATGACGGTGCTGTGGGGCGTGTCGCTGCCGTTCGAGATCTCCTCGGCCTGGTGGGAGCGGCGCCACGGCATCTCGACGGAGGGCTGGGGCACGATCGTCTTTTCGCCGTGGCAAGGGCTCCTGAGCTCCACCTTCTACACGGCCGTCGTGCTCGCGATCGTTCTGCTGCTTGCGAAACGCTTTGCGCAGAGCTGGTGGATCGGTGCGGCAGCGATCCTGCTCGCTCTCGGCTTCCTGCTGCAGTTCGCGCTCCCGTACGCGAACCGCATCGGGACACACCCGCTGCGATCGCCACAACTCGTCGTCGCCGCGGAGCGGCTGAAAGCGCGTGAGCACGCCGGCGACCCGCCCGTCCGCGTGCAGCAGGTGCACAACCAGACGACTGCGGCGAACGCCTTGGCGATCGGAATCGGCCCGAGCAGCACTGTCTTCATCTGGGACACGATGCTCGACGGCCGCTTCACGCCGAGGGAGGTGCGCTTCGTCATCGGTCACGAGCTCGCACACCTCGCACGCCTGCACCTTTGGAAGGGAATTGCGTGGGGCGCACTCATCGGCATCCCTCTGCTCGCAGCGGTCGCCTTCGTCACGGGACGCCGCGGCGGCCTCCGGAGACCGGGAAACGTGCCGCTGGCTCTCCTGACGCTTACCGTCCTGCAACTTGCGTCGACGCCGTTCACGAATGCGGTTTCGCGGCGCTACGAGGCGGAGGCGGACTGGGTGGGCCTACAGGGAACGCAGGATCCCGAGGCCGCAAAAGGGCTGTTCAAGGGATTCGTGAGAACCGATCTCCAGGACCCAAACCCACCTGGCTGGGTGCACCTCTTCCTCGACGACCATCCGTCACCCCTGACGCGAGTGGAGCAGGCCGAGGCCTTCGAAAAGCGGGCGCGCTAGCCGGCGTCGGGTCTGGGCGGCGCCTCCGGGAGATTGCGGATCCCTTCTTGCGTCGACCACTTGGAGAACGAGTCCTGCATCGCCGCCAGCAGCTCCTGGAAGAACTGTGACGACATGTTCACGCGCGAGACGACGACTCCGGGCACGTCGCCTTCCTCGATCTCGTGGTCGATGCGCGCGAAGGTGAGCGTGAACTCGTACACCGAGAAGGTGACGTTGGCGAAATTCGCGTAGACACCGGCCATCTGCTCCGGGTCGAGATGGATGTTGAGCTGGCGCTCCTGGGCCTCGTCGTCCACGGCCCAACGATACTACGGGCATGGAGCACGCCTTCAGCTTCCGCCGGTTTACGTACGCCGTCGCGGCGATGGGCCTGGTTCTGGCAATCGGGACGGTCGGATTCCGCCTGGCTATTCGCGAGTCGTGGCTGCAGTCGTTCTACCGGTCGGTCGTCTCCAGCACACTGACCGGCCTCGACACCGTTCCCAGGAACGATTCGGCGCGAATCGTGACGATCTTTCTGGTTCTCGCCGGCATCAGTATCTTTGCGTACATCGGCTCGCTCGTCGTCGAGGCGATCGCGCGCGGGGTAATCGGCGGGCTGTGGGCAGAGCGAAGGAGGCGAAGATCGATCGAGGCGTTGCGCGACCACTACATCATCTGCGGCTTCGGCCGGGTCGGTCAGCGCGTGGCCGAGGAGTTTCGTCACGAGGGCGCGCCCTTCGTCGTAGTCGACTACAGCCCGGAGGCGAAGGTAGCGGCCGAGGAGGAGCAGGTCCTCTTCATCGAGGGGAACGGCACCGATGACGACGACCTTCGCAGCGCCGGCATCCAGCGGGCGACCGGCCTGGTTGCCGCCTCCGACGACGACGCCGACAACCTCTACATCACCCTCTCGGCCCGCGCAGCGAAGCCCGACCTGCTGATCGTCGCTCGCGCGTCGAACGAGGATGCGTCGAGGAAGCTGAAGCTGGCCGGCGCCGACCGGATCGTCCAGCCCTATCAGGCGGCCGGACGCGCGATGGCCAATCTCTTGCTCAAGCCGCAGGTGACGGCGTTCGTCGACGTCGTGACGAGCGCGGGCGGCGCCGATCTCCGCTTCGAGGAGATCGAGGTAACGGAGGGCTGCGGTCAGGGCGGCAAGACGATCCGCGACCTCGAGATCCGCAAGGCGACCGGCGCACTGATCGTCGCTCTGCGCAAGCGCGACGGGACCTTCGACACGACGCCGACACCCGAAGCCGTCGTCGAGGTCGGGGACGTGCTGATCGCTGCCGGAACGGAAGAAGAGCTGCGCGCCCTCGAAGAGCTCTTCGCTCGGCGCGAGACGGTTGCCCGCTAACGCGGTCGACCGCCTGGCCGCGAGGCTATCCGAGGTCGCCGGGACGCCCGTCGAGCTCGAGCGGCCGGGCGATCCAGCACACGGCGACTATGCGACGAACGTCGCGCTGCGGATCGCGCCCCAGCGGAAGCAATCGCCACGCGAGTTGGCGACGGAGCTCGCGGAGCGCGCGCAGGAGCTCGAGGAGATCGAGCGCGCCGAGGTCGCCGGGCCCGGATTCCTCAACGTGTGGGTGACGACCGCGTGGCTCGCCGAGGCGTTGCAGGAGATCGGCCCGGAGTACGGCGCCGGATCTGCCTCGGAACAGCGGCAGCGCATCCAGGTCGAGCTGATCTCGGCCAACCCCGCCGGACCGTTGACCGTAGGCTCTGCGCGCAACGGTGCGTACGGAGACTCAGTGGCGCGGCTGCTCGACTACGCGGGGCACGACGTCGAGCGCGAGTACTACTTCAACGACGCAGGCCGGCAAGTTGACCTCTTCCGGGCCTCGGTCGAGGCGCGGCGGAGCGGGGAAGAGCCGCCCGAGGGCGGCTACCAGGGCGAGTACATCAACGAGCTCGCCGCGCTCAGGGTCGATCCTGTCGAGCACATGCTCGAGGAGATCCGCCGGGAGGTCGCCGACTTCCGGATCCAGATCGACACCTGGCGGCACCAGGGGGAAATCGAAAAGGAAGTCGCCGACGTCCTGCCCCGCCTCGACACGTACGAGGCCGAAGGGACCATCTGGGCTCGCACGAGCGCGTACGGCGACGACAAGGACCGCCCGCTCGTTCGTTCGGACGACGGGTCGTACCTGTATTTCGCTTCCGACGTCGCGTACGTGCGTGACAAACTGGAGCGCGGCTTTGACCGGGCGATCTACGTTCTCGGAGCGGACCACCACGGCTATGTCGGACGGCTCAAGGCCGCCGCCGCGATGCTCGGCTACGACCCCGAGCGGATCGAAGTACTGATCTACCAGCTCGTGCACATCGTCGAGGGCGGCCAGACGAAGAAGATCTCGAAGCGCCGCGGCGACGTCGTCTTCCTGCACGAGCTCTTGGAGAAGATCGGCGTCGACGCTGCGCGCTGGTACCTCGTCTCACGAGGGCACGACCAGCCGCTCGACATCGACGTCGACCTCGCAACCGAGCGCACACCGAAGAATCCCGTCTACTACGTGCAGTACGCGCACGCGCGCATCGCGGGGATCCTGCGCAATACCGAGGCGGGAGACGCCGACGTCGCGGTGCCGAAACAGCTCGAACGCGAAGAGCGCGACCTCATCAAGCGGCTCGCCGAGTTTCCCCTGATCGCTGCAGAGGCGGCCGAGCGGCGCGCGCCTCACGCGGTCCCGATCTACGCCATCCGCGTGGCTGACGACTTTCACCGCTTCTACCACGAGCACCGAGTCGTCGGCTCCGAGACGGAGCCGTTCCGGCTGGCGCTCGTCCGCGCGACGCAGCACGTGATCGCGCGCGCCCTCGACTTGGTCGGCGTCGAGGCGCCCGAGCGGATGTAGGCTCCCGAGCCAGCATGAGCGGCAGGCCGCCCGACCGAAATCTCGCGCTCGAGCTCGTCCGAGTCACCGAGGCGGCGGCGCTGGGGGCCGGGCGCTGGGTCGGGCGCGGCGACAAGATCGCCGCCGACCAGGCCGCCGTCGATGGGATGCGGGCGATGCTCGACTCGGTTTCCATGGACGGCGTCGTCGTGATCGGCGAGGGCGAGAAGGACGAGGCGCCGATGCTCTTCAACGGGGAGCCGGTTGGCGACGGCAGCGGGCCGCAGGTGGACGTCGCCGTGGATCCGCTCGAGGGAACGCGGCTGACCGCGCTCGGGCAGCCGAATGCGATCGCGGTGATGGCGGTCGCGGAGCGCGGAACGATGTTCTTCCCAGGCGCCGCGGTGTACATGAACAAGATCGCTGTCGGGCCGCAGGGCATCGATGCCGTCGACATCACCGCCTCGCCGACCGAGAACGTCACGGCAGTTGCAAAGGCCAAAGGAGTTTCCAGTCGGGAGATCACCGTGGTTGTCCTCGAACGTGACCGGCACGATGCGCTGATCGCAGAACTTCGCGCGGCCGGAGCCAAGGTCCTGCTGATTCGTGACGGCGACGTCGCGCCTGCGATCGCAGCAGCGCAGAGCGGGACCGGGGTGGACATGCTCTACGGAATCGGCGGCACCCCTGAAGGCGTCATCTCGGCAGCCGCCCTGAAGTGCGTCGGAGGCGGCATCCAGGGGAAGCTGTGGCCGCGTGACGACGACGAGCGGCAACGCCTCGTCGACGCAGGTCTTGATCCGGAGCGGGTGTTGACGACGAACGATCTCGTTGCCGGCGACGACGTCTTCGTCGCAGCGACCGGTGTCACCACCGGCTCGCTGCTACGCGGCGTGCGCTACCTCCCGAACGGCGCGATCACGGACTCGATCGTGATGCGGTCACGGTCTGGCACCTCCGGCCGAATCGAGGCCACGCATGCGCTGGACAAGCTCCAGGCCCTGACGGGCCTCGAGTACCACTAGCGCGGAACGGCTCCTTTTCGAGGCCCGGCGTCGTTGCGATGCCGCACGTCTACGGTTTTGATCTAGGCGATTCGGGTCGAACCTAGACTGGTACTGCTTCCTTCTCCAGCTCTGGCGCGTACGTGCCGGTCTGCGCGGCGCTGTTCATCTTCGCGCGGTCCAAGGCGTCGTTTGCGATGCCGCCTGAGAGTGCGTCCGGGCTCTGCCGGGGCGCACATCTACGGTTTTGATCTAGGCAATTCGGGTCGAACCTAGACTGGTAC
>CATPAS010000189.1 GCA_955652075.1 uncultured Gaiellaceae bacterium
CGAACAGGAGGATCACCAACGCGCCGACGCCGCCGATCAGGGCCTCCGTCAGCACGCTCGGGCCGGTTCCGCCCCCGCTCGACGCGTCGACCATCGGTAGGAGGCCGGTGAGATGCGTCTCGACGCCCGGCGGCGCGTTCGCCCGCAGCGCAGCTCTCACCGCCTTGACGCGAGGGCTTTTCGAGAAGGTGTTCTGACCCGGTGGATAGATCTCGGCGAACATCGTGTGGCGGTCGCGCGAGACGTAGACGCTGCTGTGCGTGTCGAAGTACGAGCTGACGCGCGAGCCCGGGTTGACTGCCGCCGCCTTGGCGATCGCCGGTGCCAGGTCTTGCTTCGTGACGTCGCCGGTCGACTTGAAGACCGCGACGAGCGGCGCCTGCTCGCCTGTCCCGAACGTCTTCAGCGCCTTCTGGTTCGTCTCGTACGCGGAGTAGCCGGGGATCGAGAACGACTCGAACCAGCGGCTGGAAACGCGCGCCGTCGCGAAGAGGCCGAATGCGGTGAGCAGGATCCAGACTCCAACGACCAGCTTGCGGTGTCCGTGGACGGCGTGAGCGAGGCGCGCGAGCACGCTTGAGGTTTTACCTGTCGAGCCGGGGCGGTGGGCAGGTGTCCGGTGGTGCGGTTATCCACACCACCGTCTAGTGCGTCAGGCGGACTCGGGGACGGTGCGCGCGCCGGGCAGCAATGCGCCGATCAGCACAACCGTGTAGAGCAGCAGCGCAAGAACGAGCGCCGACACGGCAAACGCGGGAACGCCACCCGTCACCGCCGCGCTTCGCAACGCCGCGCTGAGCACGAGGAGGAGCACGGACAAGCCCCCCAGAGCCGGCCTGATTCGGCTGCAGCGCGACTCCAGGGCGTCCCCGTAGCAGTCCAGGGCAAGAACGAACGCCGCCGGAATCGCGAGCAGCAGGAACGTGAGTGCGAGGCCATGGGCACGGCCGACGTCGGAGATCAGGGCCGCCAGGACGAGCAGGGCCGGAAGCGGGCGCCGGGACATCCTCACCAAGCTTCGCCCTCACCTCGGACGTTCCTTTACTCTCCGCGCCGCCACCGCGAAACGAGAGGAGACCGATGGCTGGTGCGTCGCTGACCTGGCTGGGACACGCCTCATTCCGCCTCGATTCGCCGGGCGGCAAGCGCGTCTATGTCGATCCGTGGCTCGACAACCCGAAGTGTCCCGCGTCCGAGAAGGATCCGGAGCGCTGCGACGTGATTGCCGTCACGCACGGTCATTCCGACCACCTCGGATCCGTCGTCGCGATCACCCAGAAGCTCGGTTCGGTGCCGATCGTCGCGCTGGTCGAGTTGAAAGGCTGGCTCAAGGGACAGGGCGCACAGACCGACGATCTCCCCGGTCCGAACAAAGGCGGAACCGTCGAGGTCGACGGCATCAAGTTCACGCTCACGAACGCGTTCCATTCGAGCTCGGCCGACGACGGGACGTATCTGGGCGAAGCCGCCGGGATCGTGATCGAGCTCGAAGACGGCAAGAAGATCTACTTCGCGGGCGATACGTGCGTCTTCGGCGACATGCAGCTCATCGGTCGCATCTACTCTCCCGATGTCGCGGTGCTGCCGATCGGCGGTCACTTCACGATGGATCCACGGGAGGCCGCCGTGGCCTGCGAGTTGCTCGGCGTGAAGCGCGTCGTTCCCTGCCACTACGGGACGTTTCCGCTCCTGGCCGGAACACCTGACGAGCTGAAGCAGCTCGCCGCCGGAGTCGAGGTGCACGCAATCGACCCGGGTGGGTCGATCGAGCTGTGAGAGAGCGCTGGTTCGGTGCAACGGGACGCCGTGTCCCGGAGATCGCCGTCGAGGGCGAGCTCGACCTCGGCGAGGCGCTCGTGCTCGACGACGTGGCAGACGTGCGTGCGCTGCTCGAAGCGCATGCGGCCGGGCGGCCGATCGTCGTGCGAGCTGCTTCGGCGCAGGCGGTGAGGGCTGCGCTCGCGCACCCGGAGGTCGCGTCGGCGCTCGTTCCGGTCGAACACCGCGATCTGCTCGATCTCGACCTCCGCGAGCTGACGTATGGCCCGTAGCGACGTCGTCGCGACATATTCGATCGTCGCCTGCGATCTCGACGCGGGTCAGTGGGGCGTCGCCGTGCAGTCGAAGTTCCTCGCCGTCGGCTCCGTCGTTCCGTGGGGCGAGCCGCACGTCGGCGCGATCGCGACGCAGTCGTACGCGAACCCACGCTACGGCCCCGACGGGCTCGCCCTCCTGCGCGAAGGGCACTCCGCCGAGGAGGTGGTCGAGGCGCTCACCGCCGCGGACGACGGCCGCGCCGAGCGGCAGGTGGGCGTCGTCGACCGGCAGGGCCGCGGGGCGACGTTCACCGGGGACGAGTGCCACGACTGGGCCGGCGGCCGCACGGGAAACGGGTACGCGGCTCAGGGGAACATCCTCGTTTCCGAGGAGACGGTTGACGCGCTCGCGGTGACGTTCGAGCAGAACGGGCACCTCTCACTCGCGGAACGGCTGATCGAGTGCCTCGCCTCCGCGCAGGCCGCCGGCGGCGACCGGCGCGGCCAGCAGTCGGCGTCGCTCCTGGTGGTGGAGAAGGACGCCGGCTACGCGAATCTGTCGGACACCGTCGTCGATCTCCGCGTCGACGACCACGAGCACCCGATCGCGGAATTGCGCCGCCTCTTTGTGCTGCACAACGAGCTCTTCGGCGTAACGCCGGCCGAGGACTGGCTCACGGTCGACGAAGGTCTCGCCGCCGAGCTGCGCGACCGCCTGGACAGGCTCGGCTACCAGGCCGAGCTGGACGAAGCCTTCACCGGCTGGGCGGGAACGGAGAACCTCGAGGAACGAGTGGACGGCGTCGAACGGATCGACCCGGTCGTGCTGGCCGCGCTGCGCAACCAGTCTGCCTAGATCTTCGGCGCGCGAATGCCTTTCAGCGTCACGAACCGGTAGCCGCGCGCGCGGACGGCCCGGATGACACCTGGGAGCGCTCTGGAGTCGATCATGCTGTGATCGCGAGCGGAGCCGAGATGCATGAGGACGATCTCGCCCGGCACGAGCTGGTCGAGCACACGGCGTTGCGCTCCCGCAACCGACTGCAACGCCAGACCCATCCAGCCCCATGTGTCGACCGTCCAGCGCACCGACACGTAGCCGAGCCGACGCACGATGCCGAGTGTCCGTGCATCGCGGGCGCCATACGGGAAACGAAACAGTGGACGCGGATCGTGCCCTGTCGCGCGCCGGATCATCGTTCCAGCCTGAGTGATCTCACGTGTCGCAG
>CATPAS010000190.1 GCA_955652075.1 uncultured Gaiellaceae bacterium
GCACATCGGGTACACGATCGCGTTCTGTCCCGACCCGTACGCCGTCGGTGAGGCGCTGCCGGCGGTGCGGCCGACCGTCTTCCCCAGCGTGCCTCGCGTGTACGAGAAGGTGCACACGGCTGTCACCGCCAAGTTCGACGAGGCGACGGGCGTGAAGCGTCGGCTGATCGACTGGGCGCTACGGGTCGGCGGCAAGGTCAGCAAGCTGCGTGAAGCGGGGCGCTCCGTACCGCCCATGCTCGCGTTGCAGCACAAACTCGCCGATCGGCTCGTCTACTCCAAGGTGAAATCGCGTCTCGGCGGCAACCTCCGCATCGGCGTGTCGGGCGGCGCGCCGCTCGCCAAGGAGATCATCGAGTTCTTCGCCGCGCTCGACGTCATCATCCTCGAGGGTTACGGCCTGACGGAATGCACGACCGGTGCGACGATCAACCGTCCGACGCGCTACCGCTTCGGCAGCGTCGGGCCCGCGCTGCCCGGCGTCGAGCTGCGTGTGGCGGACGACGGCGAGGTGCTGATCAAGACCGACACGGTCTTTGCCGGTTACTTCAAGGACGAGGAAGCGACGCGCGAGGTCATGTCGGAAGACGGATGGCTGCGCTCCGGCGACGTCGGCCACCTCGACGAGGACGGCTTCCTCACGATCACCGACCGGCTGAAGGACATCCTCGTCACCGCCGGCGGTAAGAACGTTGCGCCGCAGAATCTCGAGAACGCGCTCAAGACGCATGCGGTGATCTCGCAGGCGCTCGTCGTCGGCGACCGCCGCCCCTACATCGCAGCGCTGATCACGCTCTCGGAGGACGTCGATCCCGCAACTGCGGAGCCCGCCGTGCAACGTGCCGTCGACGAGGTCAACAGCGACCTCTCCCGCTTCGAGCAGATCAAGCGATTCACGATCCTGACTCGCGATTTCACGCTCGAAGCCGGAGAGGTGACGCCGACGCTGAAGCTCAAGCGGCGTGTGTGCCTCGAGCATTTCGCCGCCGAGATCGAGGCGCTCTACTCCTGACCGACGTCTTCCTGGTTCTGTCGGCGTTCCTCGCGAGCGCGGTCGAGACGGTCGAGGCGCTCACGATCGTGCTCGCCATGGGCCTCACCCGCGGCTGGCGCTCGACGCTTGCCGGCGCGGGAGCGGCGGCTCTCGCGCTCGCCGCCATTGTCGCCGCGCTCGGGCCCGCGCTCACCGTGATCCCGATCGCGTCGCTGCGGCTCGTGGTCGGGGGGCTCCTGCTCGTCTTCGGCTTGCAGTGGCTGCGCAAGGCGATCCTGCGAGCGAGCGGCTGGCGCGCGCTGCGCGACGAGCACGCGGTGTTCGCACGCGAGCGAGCGGAGGCCGCGAACGCCCCGCATGTGGAACGCGCCGGGCTCGACTGGTACTCGTTCACGATCTCATTCAAGGGCGTCCTCCTCGAAGGGCTCGAGGTCGCATTCATCGTCCTGACCTTCGGAAGCACGCAGGGGAGCATTCCGCTCGCCGCGCTCGGCGCGGGCGCAGCGGTCGTGCTCGTCGTCCTCGCGGGGATCCTCGTGCGCGAGCCGCTCGGCCGAGTCCCCGAGAACACGCTCGCATTCGCTGTCGGCGTGATGCTGACGACCTTCGGGACCTTCTGGGGAGCAGAGGGCGCGGGTGTCAACTGGCCCGGCGGCGACGCGGCGCTCCTGGGGGTCCTCGCCTTTGTCATCTTGATCTCACTCGGCTTCGTCACCACGCTGCGCCGCCGGAAGCTCGCGGTCGCATGAAGCGGTTCGCGAAGTTCTGGTGGGACTTCGTCGTCGGCGACGACTGGCGTGTCGCCGCCGGCATCGTGCTCGCGTTCGGGCTCACGGCGCTGCTCGCGACCACGTCCGTGCCTGCGTGGTGGGTGCTGCCGCTGGCGGTGGCGACTGTGCTCTGGCTGTCGCTGAATCGGGTGGCGCGCGGTCGCTAGATGCGCCGGCCGCCGGCGAAGTTCGACGAGTAGTAGCCGCTAAGCGAGGAGATCTTCACCACGTCGCCCGTGTGCGGCGCGTGGATGAACTGCCCCCCGCCGATGTAGATGCCCATGTGGCTCGCGCCGCTGAAGAAGACGAGGTCGCCGGGCTGCAGCTCGCCGATCGAGACGGGCGTGCCCATCCCGTACATGGCGTAGGAGCTGTGCGGCAGCGAGATCCCGATCTGCGCGAACACATACGCGACGAGGCCCGAGCAGTCGAAGCCGCGCGGCGACGAGCCGCCCCAGACGTAAGGCACCCCGAGGTACTGCATCGCGATCCCGACGACGCCGCCGTGGACGTTGGGGGGTGCGACCGTCGACCCTTCCGGCGTCGCAGCCGAGATGCCTATGCCAACCGGCACGGCAATTCCAGCAGCGAGGCGAGACCGTGCAGCCGCAGCGAGCTGGCGCTGCTGTGCCACCTCCGCGGCCCGGATGCGGGCGATCTGGCCCTTGATCGACGAGAGCAGCTGCCGGCGTGAAGCCAGCTGCGATTCGATCCGCTGTTTCTGCGCGGCTTTCTCGGCCACGATCGTCTGCTGCTGCGAGTGGGCTGTCCGCAACGCGGCCCGGTGGCGTTCGATCGCCGCCTTGAACGACGTGACCTGCTGGACGATGCTCGCGTCCTGCTGCGACGTCGAGTTGACGGCCTCGAGCCGGTTCAGGAGATCGTCGAGGCTGGATGCGCCGAGCAGCACCGACAGCGTCGAGTTGTCCTGGGTCGACGTGTACGCGTGCACGAGCCGCACCGCGAGCGAGTCCTGCGCGATCTTCAGGTTCGCGCGCGTGATCTTCAGCTGCAGGCGGTTCTCGCGCTGGTCGCTCTCGATCTTCTGCAGACGGACGTTGGCGAGGTTGTAGGACTCGACCGCCGCCCCGAGGCTGTTGTCGATCTTCTGGATCTGGGCGAGGACCTGCTGTGCCTGCGCCTGCTTCGACGCCACTGTCCCCGCCGCATTAGCCGACGCCGCCGCACACAGCGCCGCTATGCAGAAGATGAACGCCTGCGCCTGTCGTTTCCTGCCGCTAGCCACCAGCACGCGGAAGATCTGGGTCGACGGGCGCACCGGAGGGGGCCGGTACGTCACAAGTGGCGCACCCTAGCAACGTATTCGGATGTCTGCAACCGCTTTCCGAGCCTAAAAGTCACCAATTCTCCCATGTGTGATGACCGCACAAAGTCCATTGCTTGGTAGGGTCAGCGGCAGTGCGTTGGCGCAGGGAGAGCCGCCTCGCGCTCGGGCTGTCGCTCGGAGCCGCGCTTGTCCTCGGTGTCTTTCTTGCGGGGGCTGAAGGCGCGAGCCCAAAAAAGGGTGCTGCGACCACTCTGCGCCAGCACCAGACAAAGCTCGCCGCCCGCTCCCAGAGCGCCCTCCTGAGCCTCTACGCCCTCGATTCGCGGCTCGCGCAGGCGCGAAGCGAGCTGGCGAGCCTCCGCAGCCGGGCCGACGGCCTCCGGATCGAGCGGGACCAGGTTCGCCAGGAGGTCGACGTCGTCGCGGGCAACCTCAAGGCGTCCCAGCGGCTCCTCGGCGACCGCCTGAGGGCTCTGTACGAGGAAGGCGAGCCCAATGCGATCGCCATCCTCCTCGGCGCCACGTCGCTCGACGATGCCGTCGTACGGCTCGACGAGCTCGAACGGACCGCCCGCCAGGGCGCCGAGGCGGCGACGAACGCCCGGGCCGGGCATGCCAAGCTCCAGGGGCTCGCCCTCGAGCTCGCCGCCCGCATCCGCGAGATTCAGGCCCTCGAAGCCCGAACGGGCCGGACCGCTGCGGCGCTCGAGAGCGCGCGGGCCAGGCGAGTCTCATATCTGGCGGCGCTCGCACGGCAGCGGCGCCTGAACGCACGTCAGATCGCGGCTCTCGACTCGCGCGCCCAGCACGTTGTGGCCAAGGCGCAGACGCTGCAGCCGCAGACGGTCGAGATCTCATCCGCGGCCGGCTTTTCCGTCGCGGACGGAACGCGGACGCTGACCGTCACCTCGACCGGCTACTCGTTACCGGGCCGCACCGCAACCGGGCTTCCCGTCGGCCGCGGGATCGTCGCCGTCGATCCGGCCGTGATCCCGCTCGGTACTCGCATCTCCATCCCGGGGTACGGCGAAGGAGTCGCCGCCGACACGGGCGGAGCAGTGCAGGGCATGACGATCGATCTGTGGTTCCCGACGCTGGCCAAGGCTCTTGCCTGGGGCCGGCGCACGGTCACGATCACCCTCCACTAGACTTCGTCCGCCCGCGGCCGGGGGAGGACGCCCAGCATGAGTCAGCCCGTACAAGCCGACGAGCAGGCGCTGGCCCAGGTTCGCGTTCTGATCGTCGACGACCACGATCTCTTTCGGAGTGGGCTACGCAACCTCCTGGAGGACGAGGGCGTCCAGGTCGTCGGAGAGGCCTCCGCCGGTCAAGAAGCGCTGAACATCGTGCGTGAGGTGGCGCCCGACGTCGTCGTCATGGATCTGAACATGCCCGGGATGGGCGGAGTGGAGGCGACCCGCCACATCTCGACGATCGCCCCGCGCACGCGCGTCGTGATGCTCACGATTTCCGACCAGGACAACGACGTGATCGACGCAATCCTGGCCGGCGCGTGCGGCTATCTGCTGAAGGACTCGTCGATTCAGGAGCTGATCGCAGGAATCAAGGCGGCCTCGCAGGGCGAGTCCCTGATCTCGCCGACGATCGCCTCGAAGGTCTTGCAGCGAGTGCGAGCGTCCAGCACTCAGCCGGAGATCGAGAGCACCATCCGTGCCGAGCTCTCGGAGCGCGAGATCGAGGTGCTGAAGCTGATCGCCAACGGCAAGGACAACGCGATGATCGCCGGCGAGCTCCATATCAGCCCCAAAACGGTCAAGAACCACATCTCGAACATCCTCATGAAGCTGCAGATCGACAACCGCATCCAGGCCGCCGTTTACGCGGTTCGAAGCGGAATCGTCTAGTAGACGCTCGACCTGACCTCGTCCGCGCGGCTACGCAGCGAGGAAAGAAGCCC
>CATPAS010000191.1 GCA_955652075.1 uncultured Gaiellaceae bacterium
CCCCAGTTCTTCGGCGAGTGTCCTTCGACGACGACCCACGTGTGTTCGCGCAGGGCTTCGGTCGTCGCTTCGCAGAGTGCATCCGTGAGGCCTGCGATCAGCTTGCGGCTCGTCTCGTCGTCCATCCTGAAGTCGAACAGCTTGACCTCGATCAGCGGCATGTCGCTAGCCTGCGGGCTTGCCCGCGATACCCCAGTGCTTCGGCGGGACGCCTTGAATGACGACGTGGATGTGCTCCTTCGCCGCCCCGCTCGACTCGGCCAAGGCGTTCGTTAGTGCTTCGATCATCTTCGGCACGGATTCGTCGGTCACCCGGTGGTCGTAGAGCTTGACTTCGATCATTGGCATTGATCGCTCCTTTCTCGCTCCATCAGCGTTCGACGTGACTGCTGCCGCCGTCGGCGCCGAGTACCAGATCGCGGTCCTGATCGGGAACATGGTCGAGCGGCACGGGCGCGAGTGCTTCGAAGAAGGTCACTCCAGTCTCCGAGTAGAGGCTGTGCCGGACGCCGCGATTGATGACGATCACGTCGCCGGCCTTCACGTCGCGGGTCTTGCCTTCGACGGTGATCGTCACCTCACCGTCGATAATCGCCATGACCTGTTCCGTGTGCTCGTGGTTGTGGTCCGGCATCTGCTTACCCGGCTCGTAGGTGACGCGGCAGAGCAGGATCTGCTCGCCACCGATCGCATGCAGGTGGACACCGTCCACGAATCGCCAAGCCTCGACGCCGTTCCACGTGCGAAACGGCGTCGACGCATCAGCCATCGGTCTCGAAGAAGCCCTTGCCGCCGTCCGAGCTCACCGTTCGGATCGAAACCGGGTCGTCGAAGATGACCCGCTTCCCGTCGCGCCGTGGCTCCTTCTCTCCGTCGAGCGCGCGTAGGACTCGCTCCGGCGTCGCCGGCAACTGGGTCACCCACACGCCCACGGCGTCGTAGATCGCGGACACGATTGCCGGAGGCTGCGCGTTGTTCGCCATCTCGCCGATCGCCTTCGCGCCGAACGGCCCGTCCTCGGACGGGTTCTCGATGATCAGGTTGTCGACGTCGGGCAGGTCTTCGAGCGCGGGCGCGAGATAAGCGCCGAACTCGCCGCCACGGTGGTCCGTCTCCGGGTAATACGGATACGCCTCCTCCAGCAGGCCGAGGCCGAGGCCCATCATCGCGCCGCCTTCGATCTGGCCTTCGACGAGCGTCGGATTGATCGCGCGGCCGACGTCGTAGACCTGGATCAACCGCTCGACCTTCACCTCGCCCGTCTCGTCGTCGACCTCCACTTCCGCCACGCAGGCGGCGTAGGAGATCGCGGAATGTGGCTCGAGCTCCACGGAGCCGTCGTCGTTGTTGACGTCGGCGTACGGTTTCAGCGCCGCGCCGGTGCCGGTGATCAGCTCGCCGTAGTTCCAGGTTGCGGCGGCGGCCACTTCTGGAATGCCGATCTTCCGGTCCGGAGCTCCCTTGGCAACGACTTCGCCGTCCACGATGTCGAGGTCGCCGGGCGCGATCTCGAGCTCTTTCGACGCAATGTCGAGGATGCGTTCCCGTGCTTGCTCGGCCGCGAAGCGGACCGCGTTGCCGCCGATGAACGTGCCGCGAGAGGCGAAGCTCCCGGTGCACACGGCGGACGAGTCGGTGTTCGTGTTGTCGTTGGTGACCCAGTCGAAGGGGACGCCGAGCGTGTCCGCCACGATCTGCGTATGTACGGTGCGCGATCCCTGGCCGATGTCGACCGTGCCGGAGAAGACGTCGACGCGGCCGTCGGGCTTGAGCTTGACCCACGCCTGGCTCGGGTCGCCGTTCTGGTTCATGCCGGTCGGGTACTCGATGGTCGCGATCCCGCGGCCCTTGTGCTTCGCCATTACCGCCCCCCTCCGTTCGAGGAGTGTTCCGGTTCGCCGAGCTGGGCGACGAGATGCTCCGGGAGCAGGTCGCCGGAGCGACGTGCGTTCGTCATCGACTTGTACTCGGCCGGGAGGTCGTAGCCGACGCGGTCTGCGGCAGCGAGGACGACCGGGACCGTCGACGGATCCTTGAGCACGACTCGATTGGGAGTTGTGTCGCCGATCCGGTTCGCGTTCTTCAGCCGCAGCTGGAGCGGATCGATCCCGAGCACCTCGGCGATCCGGTTCATGTGCGTCTCCACTGCAAACGAGACCGACGTGACGCCGAAGCCGCGCATCGCCGTCGTCGGCACACGGTTCGAGAAGACTACGAAGCCGTCGAAGTGCACGTTCGGGATCGTGTACGCCCCGGTGTGGTGGAACGCATGCTTCGTCACGCCGTACGGCGAGAAGCGGGCATATGCGCCGGCGTCGTGGAGCGTCGTCATCCTGCGCCCGAGAATCCAGCCGTCGCTGGTGACGGCGTCCGCCAGTTCCATGTGCCACGGCGCGCGGGTCGAGGACACGAGGAACTCCTCTTCGCGTGTCCAGCGCCACTTCACCGGTCGCTTGGCCTTGAGCGCGAGCAGCGCGGAGATCGTCTCGCTCGCGGTGTCGACCTTGCCGCCGAAACCGCCGCCGACGGTCCCGCCGACGAACTTCAGCTTGTTCAGCGGCCATTGGAGATGCGCGGCGACCACGCCCATCGAGAAGTACATCGCCTGGGTGCACGAGTAGATCGTCAGCCGCCCGTTCGCCTCCGGGACGACGAGCGCGGTCTGCGGCTCGATCGGACAGTGCTCGATCGCTTGCGGGCGGTAGACGCCCTCCACGATCGTGTCCGCCCGCTCGAACGCCGCGTCGATGTCGCCTTTGCGCACGCGCCTGTGGTTGTACGAGCCGAAGTGGGGATACACCGGGCCCCACTGATGGATGTTCGGCCAGTCGGGATCCATCGCCTTGCGGATGTCGAAGAATGCCGCGCGCTCCTCGTACTCGATCTCGATCAGGTCGACCGCCTCGCGGGCGGTGTCCTCGTCGACGGCGGCGACCGCTGCGATCGGCTGGCCCTTGTACCGGACTTCGTCCACGGCGAGCAGCGGTTCGTCGGCAGGGATCCCGAGCGCCTCGAGGTGCCCGTAGACGTTGTGGGGGACGTCCTTGTGGGTGACGATCGCATAGACCCCGGAGAGCGCCTCCGCCTTGCTCGTGTCGAGGCGCTTGATGGCCGCGTTCGCGTGTGGCGAGCGCAGTGCCTTCGTCCAGAGCGTGCCGCGAACACGGATGTCGTCGACGTACTGTGTCTGCCCGGTGACGTGGGCGACGCCGTCGTAGCGCGGCAGCCGCGCGCCGACGGCCTTCACGCTGGGCTCCCGACTGCCGCCTCGACCGCGCTGACGATCTTGATGTAGCCGGTGCAACGGCAGACGTGGCCGGAGAGGCCTGCCAGGATCTCTTCGCGGCTCGCCTTCGGCGTGCGGTCGATGAGCGCGGTAGCCGCCATGATGAAGCCGGACGTGCAGAAGCCGCACTGGGCGGCGTAGTGCTCGTCGAACGCGGCCTGCACGTTGGAGAGGTCGTCCGCCGCGCCCAGGCCTTCTAGCGTCGTTATCGCGGCACCGTCGACCGCGGCGAGCGGCAAGAGGCACGACCGGCGCGCCTCGCCGTCGACGAGGACCGTGCAGGCACCGCAACCGCCCTGGTGGCAGCCGGCCTTGGGGCTCGTGATGTCGAGCTCCTCACGAAGCGCGGTGAGCAGCGACGTGAGCGGCGGACTGTGGAGATCGTGCTGCTCGCCATTGACCGTGAGTCTCATTTGCCTCCTCCGAGGTCGTCGAGTGCGCGTTGAACCAGGATGGGGAGCAGCCGCTGCCGGTACCAGGCAGACGCGAGCGCGTCGTCCTGCATCTGGGCGTCGTCGAGCACCTTCTGTGACGCCTCTTCTGCCGAAGCGCCCACCGCGAGTGCGTCCTCGACCGAGCGCGCGCGCAGGCCGTTTCGTCCGGCTCCGCTCAGGCCGACACGCAACCCGGCAGTTGTCTCGGCCGCGCAGACGGCAAGAATCGTGTAGGCGTGCGCGTGCGGCCTGTGGGCCGCTGCGTAACCCGAGCGCTGTGGCTCTTCGAACTCGACTTCGAGCAGCAGCCGTCCGTCGGGGGCGGCCACGAAGTCCTCGATCGGCTCGGTGCGCTCGCCGCCCTTGCCGGCCGTCTTGACCTGAGCACCGAGAGCGATCAGTGCAGCCTGCAGATCGCCGCGGGGGGTTGCACCGCCGGACGGCGCGCACAGATTTCCTCCCAGGGTCGCCTGGGCACGAATCTCGTGATCCGCGACGTTGCGTGCCGCGGTACCGAGCGGCTCAGGCGCCTGCTCGAGCTCGGCGACGGTCGTCATGGCCCCGATCGTCAGAGAGCCGCCGTTGCGCGCGATTCCTGACAGCCCGGCGTTCTGCAGCAGCAGGACACGTTCCGGTCTGAGCCGTCCGTAGTTCATCTCCGGCATCAGGATCGTGCCGCCGCCCAGCACGGTCACGCCCGAGCCGTCGCCGAAGGCACCGACTGCCTCTTCCCGCGAGGTGGGGGCGATGACCTGGGCTTCTGCAAGAGATGTCGCTGGCACTCCCCCCGCTCCCTCCTCGAAGGCTCTAACGGAGCCGATTGTGTCACCGCACGCGCGGAGGGCGCAACAGAGGGCGTCCGGCGCGTCTCGTCGCGGTTATCGTGAGAGACGTGGCGTTCGCGACGATCGACGAGTTGGAGTCCGGCCTCAGGGGCGCGAAGTACCTACCCGAGCGTGGCCTCTCGACCGCGCTGTACCTCTCGCTCGCACTCGAGAAGCCGTTGCTCCTCGAGGGTGAGGCGGGCGTCGGCAAGACCGAGGCGGCGAAGGCACTTGCCCAGGCCACGTCGTCGCGGCTGATCCGGCTGCAGTGCTACGAGGGGCTCGACGTCGGACATGCCGTGTACGAGTGGAATTACTCACGGCAACTCCTGCACATTCGCGCGGCGCAGGAAGGGACCGTGTCCGAGCAGGAGCTCTTCGGCCCTGAGTTTCTGATCCGGAGGCCGCTGCTCGAAGCGATCGAGAGCAAGGAGCCGGTCGTGCTCCTGATCGACGAGATCGACAGGGCGGACGACGAGTTCGAAGCCTTCCTGCTCGAGATGCTGTCGGACTTCCAGATCACGATCCCGGAGATCGGAACGATCAGCTCGAGCCGCCGGCCGGCGGTGATCCTGACCTCCAATCGCACGCGTGAGCTCCACGACGCGCTCAAGCGACGCTGCCTCTTCCACTGGATCGATCACCCGACGCTCGAGCGTGAGATCGAGATCGTCATGTTGCGCGTGCCCGGCATCCCCGACCGGCTGGCCGGACAGGCCGCCGCATTCGTGCAAGGTTTACGACAGCTGGATCTCGCGAAGCCGCCGGGCGTGGCCGAGACCATCGACTGGGCGCAGGCGCTTGCGGCGCTCGGGCGTGAGGAGCTCGACGCCGGGGTCGTCGAAGAGACGCTCGGCTCTGTCCTGAAGTACCACGAGGACTTCGCCGCGGTCCGCGACGAGGCACTCGTCGCGCTCGTCG
>CATPAS010000192.1 GCA_955652075.1 uncultured Gaiellaceae bacterium
CGCCGCCGGCTCGTATGGGCCTCGCTGCTGCTCGCGCTCGCGGTCCTGCTCAAGCAGTTCGCGCTGGTAGCGGTACCGTTTTTCGCCCTGATGCTGCTGGCACAGCGACCGTCACGCCGTACGCTTCGTTCCGCCGGCGCCGCGTTCGTTGCCCCACTGGTCGCGGGCATCGTCCCGTTCGTGATCGCAGATCCGGGCGCGTTCTGGCGCGACACGATCACGTACGGCGGTAGTACGTACCGGATAGTCGGATACGGCCTCTCGAACCTCTTCTTGAAGGCCGGCATAGTCGACGATCGCTTCGGGCCCTACCCCTTCCTGTGGCTCGTCCTGTTCGTCTGGCTGCCGGTGACGCTATGGCTTCTGTGGAACCAGCGACGGTCGGTGCAGATGTGGAGCGGCGCGGCCGGGTTCGGGATCTCGATCTTCGTCCTGTTCTTCGTGAGTCGCGTCTTTCAGACCACATACTTGATCTGGCCGCTCATCGCAGTGCTCGTCGCGGTGCTGTTAGCGAACCCGGACGATGAACACAGGGGTGCGCGGGCCGACGTTGCCGGCGAGGTCGACGGCGGCGAGCTGAAGCCGATAGCGACCCGGCCGTAGCCGGCTTCCGTCGCGCCTCGCATACCAGTCGAATTTGCCCGACAACGCCTTCGCGGCTCCGAGCACGACCCGTCGCCCGTTCACGTACAGGATGGGATGGGCGCTCTCGCTGACGCGGTAGCGCACGTGCAGACGCGGCTTCGTGCGCTTCAGGACTCGAGGCCGGTACGAGACGAGCCTCGTGCGCGGGGCAATTGAGTCGACGCGGATCGGGTTGGGCGGATCGAAGATGCGTCCGTCATCGAGCACGAGCCTCGGGGCATACTCGCCGTCGGGAACACGGTGGCCCGACTCGTCGCGCCCGTTCCAGCTCACGTCGAAGGTACCCGCTCGGACGGCTCGCTCGTTCGCCAACGTACGGATTAGCCGGCCGCGTGCGTCGACGATCTGGACGGTGAGAAGGTGCTTCCGCCGGAAGCTCAGAGAAATCCGCACCCGATTCGTCGGGCAGCCGCAGACGGGAGACATCAACTCGTCGAGGTGAAGAACGGAGAACGGAGTGGTCTCCAGCTTCTGGCGCTCCGTCGTGGCGAATGCGATGGCCGTACCGCCGAGCAGCAACAACACCACCGCCGCCGGCACCCAGCGCGTCATGGCTTCTTCTGCAGCTTGGGCTTCTTCTGAGCGAGCTTGCGGAGGGGTTCAAAGCCGTAGAGGCGGGTGTGTCCCGCGACGTACAGACGCTCACGATCTGCGACCACCGGCGAATACTGGCCGTCCCAGAACTTCCAGAGCACCTGCCCGTTCCTGGCGTCGAGGCCGAAGGTGCCGCGAGGCCCCTGCTTTGTGTAGCGCGAGCCGCCCGTGCCGCAGTGGGGGCAGGTGGAGAAATACAGAATCCCGTTCAGGACGGTGGGAGCTCCGTGGACCGCGGCAGGCGCGGCGAACGTCCAGATCGTGTCGCCGGTGCCGGCGTCGAATGCCGAGACCTTGCCGTCCCAGGTGCCGACGTACACCTTTCGCCGCCATACGGCGGCGGCCGTGTAGACGTACGTCCCAGCATGACGAGCCCACAGCAGATGCCCGGTACGCGCGCCGAATGCGAACAGCGTTCCGTCGGTGTTCCCGATGAAGACACGACCGTATGCGACCGTCGGAGTCGCGTAGAAGTACTCGCGACGGCCAAAACGCGCGAACGATTGAGCGCGCCATTGGATCCCGCCTGTCCGGGCGTTGAGGGCATAGACCGAGCCGTTGTCCGTCCCGAAGTAGACGAGCCCGCTTCCGTAGGCCGGCGAGCTGTGGATCTCGTTGTCAGCCTTGAACTTCCAGAGCAGACGCGGCCGCTTCCGGTGGCTGACGTCGAGCGCATAGAGATAGTGGTCCCAGGAGCCGAAATAGAGGACGTTGTCGACGAGGAGCGGCGACGTCTCGACTGCGCCGGCCGGGAAGCGCCAGAGGATCCGCCCGGTGATGGGACGCCCATTCTTGTCGCGGACCAGCATCGCGACGACGAACCCGCGCTGCGTTCTCGGATAACGGTTACAAGGCCACGGCTGCATGAATGCCTGGTAGACGACGTCCTGGCCGATGGTGGGCGAGGAAGCTGCGCAGTGGTTGAAGTCCTTCCGCCAGCGCGTCGTGCCGGTGGCAGCGTTGATCGCGAAGAACCGGCCCTTGAGCTGGGTGACGAACAGGATGCCGTAGCCGACGACAGGCGGAAACTCGAGCGTGTTCCAGGTTCTCACAGTCCAGAGCTGGCGAAACGGCGGTCTCATGTTCAACTGGTTCGTCGCGTGCGTTCGGGCCGGGTCGTAGCCGTACGTGGGCCATGGCACCGTCTCGATGCTCTTGACGGGACGCTTCTTGAGAGCGGGGGCTGTGGTGACGAACTCCACGGTCGCAGAGCCGCGCTTCTCCCGGGTCCGGGTCTGCTGGTAGTAGTAGATCGCTCCCGCCGATATGACTCCGATGACCAGGACCGCGGAGACGAGAAGGATCCGGCGCACCGGTCGGCGATTGTAGATGCGCGCTCGGCCGCTCCGACCGGAGAACTGAGGGCGCACGAATGACGCCGATCAGTTCAGTGTCAGGTCACATCTAGGTCCGGTACGCCTGGATCAGCACCTCCGCGACTTCGGGCCGCGAGAACTCCTGGGGCGGCAGCTCGCCGGCACCGAGCATCTCCCTCACCTTCGTTCCGGACAGGAAGACGTGGTCATCGCCGCCGTGCGGGCACGTCTTCGCCGACGCCATCGAACCGCAGGCCTTGCACCAGAACGAGTGCTCGAAGAACATCGGCTCGATGTCGAGCTCGTGCGGCTCGAACTCGTCGAAGATGAGCTGCGCGTCGTAGGTGCCGTAGTAGTCGCCCACACCTGCGTGATCGCGCCCGACGATGAAGTGCGAGCAGCCGTAGTTCTTACGGCAGATCGCGTGCCAGATCGCCTCGCGTGGCCCGGCATACCGCATCGCAGCGGGGAACGAGCTGAGTACGACACGGTCCGGCGGGTAGTAGCCGTCGAGCAGGACGCGGTAGCACTCCACGCGCGTACCCGCGGGAACGTCGTCCGACTTCGTGTCCCCGACGAGGGGGTGGACGAGCAGCCCGTCGACGGTTTCGAGCGCGACCTTGGTCAAATACTCGTGCGCACGGTGGATCGGGTTCCGTGTCTGGAAGCCGACGACGCGGCGCCAGCCGCGCTCCGCGAACTCCGCTCGCGTCCCCGCGGGATCCTTCGCCAGCTCCGGGAACGACGGCTCCGCGCGCTCGAACACCGTCACGCGACCGGCGAGGTAGAGCGGCTTCTGCTCGTAC
>CATPAS010000193.1 GCA_955652075.1 uncultured Gaiellaceae bacterium
CTCGGCGGCCAGCAGCGGACGCTCGCTCAGGGTGGAGATCAGCTTCGCCGTCTCGCCGTCAGACAGCGGGGCGAGCGCAATCGTCGCCGCGTTCACCTTCCCGCCGCCCCACGCAGGTCGTCGTTCGAGCAGTTCGAGCCGCGCGGTGCAGAGGATCAGCATCGGCACGTCGTGCACCCAGTCCGCGAGGTGGTCGATGAAGTCGAGGAGACCTTCGTCCGCCCACTGCACGTCTTCGAACACGAGCACGAGCGGGTGCTGCTCAGCAAGCGCCTCGAAGAACCGGCGCCACGCTGCGAACGCCTCCTCCCGCGAGCCGCCGGCCAGCTCGGTTGCCTGCCCCAACAACAGCCGGAGGTGTGAGCGGACCCACTCGAGGTCCTCCTGGATGAGTCCGTCGAGCGCGCGGCGCAGTTTCGCTTCTGCCTCGTCGGCGCTATCGGAGTCCAGAATGCCGGCGTGCGCCTTCACCATCTCCGCGAGTGCCCAGTAACTGACGCCCTCGCCGTACGGAAGCGACCGGCCTTGACGGAAGTAGGTCAGCACTCCCCCGGTCTCGATCCAGGCGAAGAGCTCGGTAACGAGCCGGCTCTTGCCGATGCCGGGAACGCCGACGAGTGTGACGAGCTCCGTCGAACGCTGCTGCGTCGCCCGCGCGAGCGCGCCCGTCAGTTGCTCCAGTTCACGCTCGCGCCCAACGAGCGGCCCGCGCGCCTGCGACGTCAAGTCGACGCCGAAGCTCGCCCGCGCCTGGACGACCTCCCAGACTGCGAGCGGCTCTTGCTTGCCCTTCGCTTCGACGGTGCGGCGCTCGCCGAAGTCGATCGTCTGCTCTGTGGCGCGGTACGTGGTCTCGCCGACGAGGATGCCGTTTGTCTGCGCTGCGGCCTGTAAGCGCGCCGCAGTGTTGACGACGTCGCCGGCGGCCATCCCCTCGCCCGACTCAGGACGCGCGGCCAGATTGACGAGCGCCTCGCCGGTGTTGACGCCGATGCGCACCTGGAGCTTCCCTTCCTCGGCGATCCAGTCGCGGATCGCAATCGCCGCCCGGATCGCGCGCTCTGGATCGCTCTCGCCCGCGACCGGCGCGCCGAACAACGCCATCACGGCGTCGCCAATGAACTTTTCGACCGTGCCTCCCCAGCGCTCGAGCTCGTAGCGCAGGCGCTCGTGGTACGGCGCAAGCACGGCTTGCACGTCCTCCGGATCGAGTCGCTCGGCCCGGGCCGTGAAGCCGACGAGGTCGGCGAACAGGACGGTGACGACCTTCCGCTCGGTGCGGGCCGAGGCACGGGTCTCAGCGAGGGGAGTCCCGCAGGCCGAGCAGAACCTCGCGCCGGGCTCGTTCTCGTGGCCGCAGGCAGGGCAGGCGCTCACGCATGAAGCGTAAGCGTTCCCCTTCTTTGACCGTCCTGCGGTCTGACTCGACCGTCATCATCTGGTGGAATGCCCGAAGAGCAGGAAGAGCGGGACGAGCTCGAGCAGGCCTGGCAGGCGCTCTCCGAACGTGAGCACCTGGTGCAGCAGACCTTTGCCCGCCGCTCGGCGGAGATCGACGCGCGCGCCCGCCGCTTCGACGAGATCGCTGCGGATCTCGACGCGCGCCGGCAGCTGATCGAGGATGCCGAGGACGAGCTCGTCGAACGCGAACGGCGGCTGACGCTGGGCGAGCAGGAGCTTCAGGACCGCCGCGACGAGGTCGAGCGCGCGGAGGGCGAGGTCGAACGGCTCCGCGAGCGGGCCCGCGAGCTGGACGCGCGAGCGAGCGAGCTTCGCGTACTCGCATCCGAGCTGGAAGAGCGGGGCGAATGGATCGCGACGGCGTCGGCCGCGCTCGAAGCGCAGGAACGAAGGGCGACCGCCGTCAAGGAGCAGGAGGCCGAGCTCATCGGACGCTGGAGCGAGCTCAAGGACGAGGAACGCGTGCACGACTCGGCGGTGCGGCAGCTCGACACGCGCGCGGCCGAGCTCGAGGCGCGCACGGCCGAGGTCGCGGCCGAAGGGCAAAAGCTCGAGCAGGCGCGGGCCGAGCTCGAGCCGCGGCTCGACGGGGTCAAACAGCGGGAGCGCGACTGCGACCAACGCGAGCAGGAGCTCGTCGAGCAGAAAGCGCGCCATGAGGAGCGGGAAAGGCAGCTCGGCAGGCGCGCTGCAAAGCTCGCGAGGAACGAGACGGAGTTGGCGAACAAGCTCCGCGATGCGCGCGAAGCGGAGGAGCGAATTCCAGTGCTCGAGGAGCGCGCGCTCCATCTGGACGAGCGCGCGCGCGAACTCGAGCGCGTCGCGACGGAACTGGACGAGCGTGGCGCGTGGCTGACCGAAGCCGTCGCGCGCGTCGAGGCACGCGAGGCTGAAGCGGCAGAACAGGTCGGGCGCGCCGCCGCCGAGGTGCACCGCGTCGAACGGCGCGAGCAGGAGTTCGACGACTGGTCGGCGCGGCTCGACGATCGCGACCGCCGTCTGACCGAGGCGTACGAAGCTCTGACGGAGCGGCGGCGACGCGTTCGTGAGGAGGAGATCGGGCTCCAGCCGAGCGAGCCGGCATAGAGCGCTAGAGCTCGTATGCCATGAGGATCGCGTCGACGTACTCGTCGCCGCGCTTGTAGTGCTGACGGCGGTAACCCTCCTGCACGAAGCCGACGCGCTCGTAGAGCTTGATCGCCGCCTCGTTCCACGGGAAGACGTGCAGCTCGAGCTTGCGCACGCCCGCCCGGCGCGCCCAGTCCACCGCCGCCTCGAGCAGCGCGGTGCCGATGCCGCGGCGGCGATGCGATGCGGCGACCATCAGGCCGATGTCCGCGACGTGGCGACTCGCGGGATGCTGGTCGCGCGCGATCGAGAGACGGCCGACGATCAGGCCCTCGTCCTCCGCCACGAAGACGGCGGCGTTTGGATAGCGCCGGATCGCGCGGAGGTAACGCCGCTCGTCGGAGACATTCCGCCAGCCGTTCGTCGTCACGAGCCAGCCCTCGGGCTCGGAACCGACCGCGGTGCCGAGCTCTGTCAGCCCTTCGGCGTCGTTCGCTTCCGCCTTGCGGACGATCATTCGACCACCACTCCCGCGCCGCCTCGTCTCGGATCTCCCGCCGCGGCGAGCTTGCCGTCCTCGAACGTCACCGCCGACGCGCCCCCGAAGTAGAGGTTCTGGCGGCGCCAGCGGGTCACGTTCCAGCCCATCTCCTCCAGCTTGTCGAGCTCGGCGGGGTCGTGCCCGCCCTCGCAGTGTAGGTCGTCCCCTTCGAGGTGGACGCGTGGCCGGTCGATCGCATCTTCGACGGGCAGGTTGTGCGCGACGACGTTGACGACGTTCTGCAGCACCGATCCGCGCAGGCGCAGCGAGCCGGCGCTGCCGACGACGAGGTGCGGCCGCGCGTCGCGCAGGACGAGTGACGGGCTCATCATCGAGGAGAGGCGCGCTCCCGCCCGGGGAGGCTTCGCGAGGTCGAACTCGCCGATCATGTTGTTGATGTGGATGCCGGTGCCGGGGACGACGACGCCCGAGCCCGCGCCAGTCGAGGCCGTGAGCGCCACGGCGTTGCCCTTGCCGTCGACGACGGAAATGTGTGTCGTGCCCTGAGAGACGACGGCGGCTCGTGTTTCCAGAGCGCGCGCGAGCCCGGTGACCGAGCCCGCCGCGATGCGCGCGTTCGCCTGCTCGCGCATGACTCGTGCGAGTGCGTCGATCGCTTCGGCCTTACCCGGTTCCCCCGTGCCGAGCTCCTCGAGCAGCGGGAGCCCGAAGGCGATCAGGATCCCGCCCGCCGACGGCGGCGGATTGGAGAGGTACTCCTCGCCGCAGAAGCTCGCGCGGACGGGGCGGCGCCTGATGACGCGGTAGTTCTCCAGGTCCTCGCGGGTGATGCAGCCGCCGTGTGCGCGGATGTGGTCCGAGATTCTCTCGGCGAGGTCTCCTTCGTACAGCACCTTGCCGCCTTGCTCGGCGATGAGCTCGAGCGTTTTCGCGAGGTCGGCCTGGATCAGCGTGTCCTCCGCGACGAGGCGCTCGCCGTTGTGCTCATAGACCTCGCGCGACTCGGGTGTGTGGCGCAGGATCAAGTCGAGGATCGCGTGCAGATATGCCTGTCCCTTGTTCAGAACGACGCCGTTGCGCGCAAGATTGATCGCCGGTCGGAAGAGGTCGCGCCACGGGAGCGCGCCGAAGGAGCGGTGCGCTTCCTCGAGGCCGACCGCAGCGCCGGGGACCGCGCAGGAGGCGGCGCCGATGTGGAAGGCCTGGGTCGAGCCGCCGCTGAAGTCGACGTCCACGCGGTCCATATCGGCGAGCTCGCGCTGCGCGATGCCGAGGCCCGCGACGGAGACGAAGAAGTCGAAGACTCTCGTGGAGCGGTCGCGGGCGCGGTGGACGAGCATGAAGCCGCCCGAGCCGGGGCCGGTGAGTGGGCTCTCGGCGACCCAGGAGACGAGCGCCGCACCGA
>CATPAS010000194.1 GCA_955652075.1 uncultured Gaiellaceae bacterium
ATCGTCGAACGCTCGAGGCGGTCCCGTAGCATCGTGATGCGCCGCTCGAGGAGGCCCTGCTCGTTCTTCGCGGCGTGATACTCGAAGTTCTCCGAAAGGTCGCCGAAGCTGCGGGCAGTGGCAATCGCCTGGACCGCTTCGGTGCGGCGCGGGCCCTCGAGCTCGGCAAGCTCGGCCTCGAGCTGCTCCTTCTGAGCCGGGGTCAGTGCCTCGGATTTGTCGCCGGCCATTCAAGGAGCGTAGCGACACTGCCGACAGGAGTAACTGGTACCTTGTTGTCACGGGTGGCATTCGGCTGCCCGGTGAGATGAGCTTCTCGTTCCTCCTTCGGGTGTTTCGAGGTAGGCAAGTCTCGAACCCATAAAAGGAGTCGAACAAAACTTATGCACCAGTCTTTTCGCGAGCTTGGCGTGTCGCCGCCTGTCGTCGACGCGCTCGCCGCTCGCTCGATCCACGAGCCCTTCCGGATCCAGGCGCTCGTCCTGCCGGACGCCCTCGCCGGCCTCGACGTGCTGGCAAAATCGCCGACCGGATCCGGGAAGACGCTCGCGTTTGCCCTGCCCATCGTCGAGCGCACCACACCGTCCGATGCCCGTCCGTCGGCACTCATTCTCGTCCCGACACGCGAGCTGGCCGCGCAGGTGAGCGCGGAGCTCGAGTCGCTCGTACCGGCCAAGGGCCTCAAGGTGGCCTCGGTCTACGGCGGCGTGCCGCTCCACGCCCAGGCGAAGCGGGCAGCAAGCGCGCACGTCCTGGTTGCAACGCCCGGACGGCTGCAGGATCTCGCCGAGCGCCGTCTCGTCGACCTTTCGCACGTCCGCGTGCTCGTCCTCGACGAGGCGGATCGAATGCTCGACATGGGCTTCCAGCCCCAGGTCGACCGCATCGTCCGCCGGCTGCCGCGCAATCGCCAGACCATGTTCTTCTCGGCGACGCTGGACGGCGCGGTCGGCGAGCTGGCGCGCAACTACACCAACAGCCCGTCCCGCTTCGAGGCTGCGCTCGCGGAGGAGCAGGAGCCCGGCGAGATCGAGCACCGCTTCGTGCCCGTGACAGCCGACACCAAGGTCGAGACGCTCGTGAAGCACATCAACTCGTCGGACGGACTGACGCTTGTCTTCGTGCGCACGAAGCGCGGCGCAGACAAACTCGTGCAGAAGCTCACGCGGCAGAACGTCAGTGCCGTCGCCATGCACGGCGACATGTCGCAGGGAGCCCGCGAGCGCGCGCTCTCACGATTCGAGAGCGGCAAGGTGAGGACTCTCGTCGCCACGGACGTCGCTGCGCGCGGGCTCGATCTCGACGACATTACGCACGTGATCAACTTCGATCCGCCGGGCGAGGACAAGGACTATGTGCACCGCACCGGCCGGACCGGCCGCGCGGGACGCAGCGGCCAGGCAATCACGCTCGTCCTTCCCGAGCAGCAGGCCGAGACGAGCCACGTCGCACGCCGGCTCGGTCACCGCGCGCAGTTCGAGGAGGCAGGGCTGCAGTCGGCGCGGGCCAAGCTCATGTACACGAGCCGCCGCGGGCGGCGCTCGAAGTGGTAACCGGCTAGGCCGTAAGCGGCTAGACCTTCGCGAGCCCGCGCGCCTTGCGGGAGGTGGCGGTCTGCCGCTTCTGGCCCGACAGCACCGTCTTCCGTAGGCGCACGTTGCGGGGCGTCACCTCGACGCATTCGTCATCCCCGAGGAACTCCAGCGACTGCTCCAACGAGAGCAACCGCGGCGGGATCAGCCTGACGAGCTCGTCCGCAGTGGACGAGCGCATGTTGGTGAGCTTCTTCTCCTTGGTCGGATTGACGTCGAGATCCTCGGCGCGTGCGTTCTCTCCGACGACCATGCCCTCGTAGACCTCGGTGCCGGGCGCGATGAACAGCTGACCGCGTTCCTGCAGGTTGAGCAGGGCGAAGGCCGTCGCCGGACCGCGGCGATCCGCGACCAGACTGCCCGTCGGCCGCATGCGCAGCTCGCCGTGCCAAGGCTCATAGGCGTGAAAGACGTGATGGAGGATGCCCGTGCCGCGCGTCTCGGTCAGGAACTCCGTGCGGAACCCGATCATTCCTCTCGCCGGTACGAGGTACTCCATCCGCACCCAGCCCGTGCCGTGGTTGACCATCTGCTCGAGCCGCCCCTTCCGGAGCGCGAGCAGCTGTGTGATCACGCCCACGTAGTCCTCCGGTGCATCGATTGCGAGCCGTTCCACCGGCTCGTGCACCTTGCCGTCCACTTCCCGGGTGACGACCTTTGGCTTGCCCACGGTGAGCTCGAAGCCTTCCCTGCGCATCAGCTCGACAAGGACCGCGAGCTGCAGCTCGCCGCGCCCTTGCACCTCCCACGCATCCGGTCGCTCCGTCGGGAGCACGCGCAGCGAGACGTTCCCGACCAGCTCTTGCTGGAGTCGCGCCAGGACCATGCTGGCGGTGAGACGATTGCCGTCCTGGCCCGCGAGCGGCGAGGTGTTGACGCCGATCGTCATGGCGAGACTCGGCTCGTCGACACCGATGACGGGCAGCGGGCGCGGATCGTCGGGATCGGCAAGCGTCTCGCCAATCGTCACCTCGGGTATGCCCGCGACCGCGATCAGCTCGCCCGGCCCCGCCTCCTCGGCGTCGACGCGGTCGAGCGCCTCCGTGACGAAGAGCTCGGTGACCTTTGCGTTCGTGATTTGCCCATCGGCGCGGCACCAGGCGACCTGCTGGCCCTTGCGGATCGTCCCTTCGCGGATGCGGCAGAGCGCGAGCCGCCCCAGGTACGGAGAGGCGTCCAGGTTCGTGACGTGCGCCTGCAGGGGGTGTCCTTCTTCGTAGAACGGCGCGGGAATCCGCGCCAGCAGAACGTCGAACAGCGGGCCTAGGTCCTCTGCGAGCTCGTCGGGCTCGAGACCCGCGCGACCGGCCCGCGCGTTGGCGTAGATGATCGGGAACTCGATCTGACTCTCGTCTGCATCGAGATCGAGGAAGAGCTCGTACACCTCGTTCACGACCTCCTCGATGCGAGCGTCCGGCCGGTCGACCTTGTTGACGACGAGGATCACCGGCAGCCGCGACTCGAGTGCCTTGCGCAAGACGAATCTCGTCTGCGGCAACGGCCCCTCGCTCGCGTCCACGAGCAGGAGGACTCCGTCGACCATCGTCAGTGCGCGCTCGACCTCGCCGCCGAAGTCCGCGTGTCCGGGCGTGTCGACGATGTTGATCTTGATCCCGCCGTGCCGCACGGCCGTGTTCCTCGCCAGGATCGTGATCCCCTTCTCGCGCTCGAGATCCATCGAGTCGAGCACGCGCTCGGCGACCTCCTGATTCGCCCGGAACGAACCGGACTGCCACAGCATGGCGTCGACGAGCGTCGTCTTCCCGTGATCGACGTGGGCGACGATCGCAATGTCCCGAATATCCTCGCGGAGCGCCATTCGAAGAGGGTAGCGGGGCGCGCCGCCGCCTCTGTCGCTTTCGCCGCTATCCTGTGAGTTGACTTGGAGCGAGCATCTGCGCGCGTTCCTTTGAGGAAGGTGATTCCATGACGGCAGACGCTCGATCCGTGCAGCGTGTCGAAGGTGGTCGAATCAGCGGCGACATGCTGTGGTTCAACAACGAGAAGGGCCACGGCTTCATCGAGACGGCAGCGGGGGATCGGCTCCGCGTCGAGGGACCGGATTTCAGGAAAGGTCCGCCCGAGGGACGGTGCGCCGGCCTGGCCGTCACGTTCCAGATCGCCGGCGACGGAGACTCGGCAAGAGCTCAAGACGTCGCCTTCCCGGAGGATGCCCCGCCCCGGCGCGCGCGCATCCGCCGCAGCGCCGGCCGCTGAGCCTCGACTCAGCTGCTACGGCAGTCGGGGCGACCAGAGGGCCGACAGCAGGCCGGCTGCCACGAGGAGAAAGGCCGCGCCGGCGAGGAAGCCGTACGTGATCTCGCTCTTACCGGGCTTGCGTCCGAGACGTGACCCGAGCTTCGTATACGCCGCCTGCAACGACCTTGCGCTTTGCGCGGCGTAGAACTCGCCTCCCGTTCGGTCGGCGATCGCCTTGAGCGTCGCAGGATCCGGCGGGACCGGCACCCGCCGGCCGCCGAACGGGTCGGGGCCGGGAGACCCCCCGCCATTACCGAAGTCGAGCGTGCCGTTGGGCGTGCCGAGGGCGACCGTGTACACCGGAATCCCGGCCTGCTTCGCGAGATCGGCCCCCTGGAGCGGCTCGAGATCGCCCCGCGTCTGCGCGCCATCCGAGAGGAACAGGATCGACACGAGCCCGCGTGTCGGTGTGTTCGGCGCAGCCGTGGCCGCCGAGGCGAGGTTGCCGCTGGCCCCTGACACCGCCTGCTGACCGAGCTTCACCGCGGCGGCGAGAGCGTCGCCGATCGCCGTGCCGCCGAAGGAAGGGAACCATTCGATCGTGTCAAGGGCCTTTCGGACGAGACCGTGATTCGTCGTCGGTGGCGCGGCCACGGCGGGGTCGCCCGCAAAGGCGATGAGGCCGATCTGGAGCCGATCGGGCACGCGGTCGAGGAAGGTGCGGACTGCTGCAGTCGCAGCGCCGATGCGACTCGGCTTCACGTCCTTCGACTCCATCGAGCGCGAAACGTCGATCACGAGGATCACCGTGGCGCGGTCCCGCGGCACGAGGGTCGTGTGCTGCGGACGAGCCATCCCGACGCAGAGTGCGGCCAGTGCGAGGAGGAAGAGCGCGAGCGGTACGAATCGCCGGCGGTAGCGGCCGCCGACCACGCCGGCAAGCACGTCGAGATTCGTGAACCTGATCGCGTAACGCATCCGCCGGCGCTCCGCAAGGACGTAGAGCCCTAGCGCGAGTGGCACAACGAGGAGCGTCAGAAGGAGCAGTGGGCGTTCGAAGGTCACGAGCCACCGCCGCAGACCGCGCCGACCTGCACGACGGCGCGAACGCCTTGCACTGCCGCGGTGGAGCGAACGTGCACTCCGACGCGGCGTCCCAGCAGGCGGCGCGTGGCGCTCACGCTTTGAATCAGCAGCTCCGGCGGCGCGGACGGCGTGTAGAACGCGACTGCGTGCCAGGCCGAGATCAAGCGCTCACTCGTCGTGCAAGTTGCGACCGCCCGCACGATGCCCGGGCGGAGGCTGACGGTGCGAACGCGCTTGACCGTCGGCTCTCCCGGCGGGAATGCAGCGGCCACTCTGTACGGCACCGGCCCCGAGCCGCCGCCCGACGCCGGCAGGCAACCGAGATGCGGCCGGAAGCTCGGTCCGTGTGGCGAGCTGCCGACATAGGTCGCACGGAACAATGCCGAGCGTGCCGTCGTCACGCCCGGGTTGACCGGACTGCCGAGGTTTCCGAGGAACGCGATGTCGATCGCACGATCGGACAGCTCCGCGTCGAGGCCGCCGATCACGTAGCCGCGAGGGCACGAGAGCTGGAAGTCGACCGGCCGCCGTGGCGTCGTCACCGCGGCGGGGACGACGACCCAGGGCCCGGCAACGCGGACGCACACCTGCAGGCCGTGGCATTCGTTCGTCGCACCCACCGGCGCTCCACCCGCTGCCGCTGCTGCTGCCAGGAGGACCGCCGCCAGCACGAGTCGCTTCACGGCACCCTCCGGAACCAGACGGCCGACAGCGCGCCGCCGAACAGCAGGAAAGCCGCGGAGCCGCCCGCGAACAGGTCGGTGATCTCACGCGTCTCACGCCGGTGCCCGAGACGCGACCCGAGCTTCTCGTAGATCTGGCGCAGACGGGCTCCATCCGGCGCCGTGAAGAATTGTCCGCCCGTGACCCGGGCGACGGTCTGCAGGGTCTCCGGGCTCGGGGGAACCCGAAGCTGGGCCTGAAACCCGCCGGCCAAGGGCACGTTCACGACACCGTCCGGCGTGCCGACGACGACCGTGTAGACGGGGATGTGCTGCGACCTCGCCTGCGCGGCTGCAGCATCGGGCGTCGTGCGGCCGCTCTTCTGGGCCCCGTCGGAGATGACGAGCATGGCGGTCGGCGGGATCCGCCCGTCGCTGGTCCGCTCGGCACGCGCAAGGCGGGTCCCGAGCGCCACCGCATCGCCGAGCGCCGTTCCCTGTCCCGATCTGAGCGACTTCAGGGCGCTGCGCACCAGCCCTCGATCCTCTGTCGGGGGAACGGCGACGTACGCACGGCCGGAGAATCCGATCACGCCGACACGAAACTTCTTGGGCATCGCGTCGACGAAAGCCTGTGCAGCACGCTGCGCGGCGATCA
>CATPAS010000195.1 GCA_955652075.1 uncultured Gaiellaceae bacterium
CTCGACGAGGTGTTCGCGACCCTGACGGGGCGCACCAACGCGCTCGTCATCGCCAGCAAAGGGAGGCCGATCGGCGTCCTGACGCGCTCCGACCTCCTCGACTTCCTGGCACACCAGCGTGGCTAGTATCGGAAGCGTGTCCACCGAGCCACTGCAGGCCCTGCTCGAGCACGCGTTCCCCGAGGCGACGGAGCTGCACGTCGTGGACCGCACGGGCGGTGGCGACCACTTCCAGGTGACCGTCGCAAGCCCTCGCTTCACAGGCCTCTCGCTACTCGACCAGCACCGGCTCGTGAACGAGGCGCTCTCGGAACCGCTGCGGGACGGCACCATTCATGAACTGCGAATCAAGACGAAAGGAAGCGAATGAGCGAGCTGCGCCAGCGAATCCAGGACGTGATCGAGAACGAGCCCGTCGCCGTGTTCATGAAGGGGACGCCGCAGTTCGTCATGTGCGGCAACTCGGATCGTGCTCTCCGCGCGCTGCGCGAGGCGGGCGCTCCCGTGGTGGGTGTCGACGTCCTCGCGGACCCGGCCATCCGCCAAGAGCTGTCCGAGATCTCCGGCTGGCCGACGATCCCGCAGGTCTTCGTGAAGGGCGAGCTGATCGGCGGCGCCGACATCACCGAGGAGCTCGCAGCGAGCGGCGAGCTGACGCGCGTGCTCGAGGAGAAGCTCGGCCCCGGCTACCGCGAGTCGGCCGGCGAGCGCACGGTCTCTCTCCTGACGCCCGCGTAGCGAAAGCCGATCGGCCTGATCGCCTCGGCGGCGATCAGCCCCTCTTCGAGCGACTCCGAGGCTGGACCGCCGAGCCAGCGATAGAAGTAAGGCCGCCATTCGAAATGGCGCTGCTCGTAGCGCGCGTCAACTTCGGCGCGCAGCGTCTCGTACGGGTGCAGATCTGCATGCCGCGCCCGCCACTCCGCGAGATCCGCCGGGCCTTTCGGCTCGCGTCCCGCGGCGACGAGGAGCCGGTGCTGCGACTCGTACCAGCCCACAGTCGGCTCGTCCATGTGGTTCCAGGCGAACTCATCGAGGATCAACAGCGGCGCGAGCGCGGCGAGCTTGTCGAGCGCTGTACCGAGCAGGTGGACGTGGTGGAGGACCCGCCCCGCGACGACCGCGTCGAACGGTCCCGGATCGTCGAGCTCCTCGAGCGTGACACGCCGGTAGGGCGGATCGTCCGGCGCGTCCGGGTCGATCGCGAGCACGTCGTAGCCGGCGGAGGCGAGCGCGGGCGCGACGCCGCCCTCATGGCCACAACCGACCTCGAGAATCCGTTGCGGCGGCGCGGCAAGCTGCGAAAGTGCGTAGTCCTTGAAGTCCACGACTGTCAGCCTCGCACAGGCCCGGCGCATCGCGGTGCGATCGCAGCTGCTCGACGGCAGCGCAAGCGACGTCCTGCAGACCGTGCGCGGGCTCGGCTTTCTCCAGATCGATCCGATTGCGACGGTGGCCACACCGCAGCGACTCGTGCTGTGGAGCCGGCTCGGCCCGTATGACGTCGCCGAGCTCGACCGGCTCCTCTGGGAGGAGCGCAAGCTCTTCGAGTCGGGCGCGTTCATCCGGCCGATCGAGGATCTCCCGCTCATCGTCGCGCGGATGCGGCGCAAGCGAACCGGCAAGTACGCGGGGGAACGCCGCGGCACCGAGTTTCTCCAGAAGAACGCGGGCTTCCGGAGGTACGTGCTCCGTGAGCTCGAGCGCCGGGGACCGCTGCTGTCCCGCGAGCTCGTCGACAGCTCCGTCCGCACCTGGAAATCGAGCGGCTGGCACGGAAGTCGAAACGTCGCGGTGATGCTCGAGCTCCTCGAGGCTCGCGGTCAGGTTGCAATCGTCGGCAGACGCGGCGGGCACCGGCTGTGGGACCTCGCCGAACGTTGGTACCCCCAGGTCGAGCCGCCGCCGCTCGACGAGGCCGAGCAACTGCTGGCGGAAAAGCGGTTCCGTTCCCTTGGAGTGAAGTTCGAGAAGGGCGAGTGGCTCGCGCATCGGGACGCCGAGGACGGCCCCGTGTCGAGGCGGGTGACCTTCCTGTCGCCGTTCGATCGCCTGGTTCACGACCGCGATCGGGCGGAGGCCCTTTGGGGCTTCCGTTACCGGCTGGAGATGTATGTCCCGAAGGCGAAGCGCGAATACGGTTACTACGTCCTCCCTATCTTGCGTGGCGACCGGCTGATCGGCCGGATCGATCCCGTGCTCGACCGCAAGACGGGCGTCCTGAAGGTGAAGTCCGTGCACTGGGAGCCCGTCGTGAAGCCCGTTTCACTGCAGAAGCCGCTGCGCAGCCTCGCAACCTTTATCGGCGCCGGTAGCATCGAGTCCTAGTGGACTTCGAGACTCGCGCCATTCACGAAGGCCAGGAGCCGGATCCCACGACGGGAGCGATCACAACGCCGATCTACCTCACGTCGACGTACGTCCAGGATGCGGTCGGCGAGCACAAGGGCTACGACTACTCCCGCGTCGCGAATCCGACACGCACAGCATTGCAGCAGTGCCTCGCGTCGCTCGAATCGGCCGAGCACGGAGTCGCATTCGCGTCGGGGCTCGGCGCCGTGACGACGATCATGCACCTGCTGAGCCCGGGCGACCGGATGGTGCTGGTCGCCGATGTCTACGGCGGCGTCTACCGAATGACCTCCCAGGTCTACGAGCCCAAGGGTTACGTCTTCGATTACCTTCCGGCGGCCGACTTCGATGACCTGGGCTCCCATCTCGACGAGCGCACTCGCATCGTCTGGATCGAGACGCCGTCAAACCCGATGCTGAACATCGTCGACATCGAGAAGGCGGCGGAAGCAGCGCATGCGGCAGGAGCGATCCTCGTCGTCGACAACACCTTTGCGACGCCGTATCTGCAGCGGCCTCTGGAGCTCGGGGCCGACATCGTCGTTCACTCGACGACCAAGTACCTCGGTGGACACTCGGACGTCGTCGGCGGTTTCGCGGCGACGAACGATCCGACGATTGCAGAACGCCTCCTGTTCCTCCAGAAGTCCCTCGGGGCCGTCCCCGGACCACTGGACTGCTGGCTCGTGCTGCGGGGGATCAAGACGCTCGCCGTGCGCATGCGCCAGCACTGTCACAACGCTCATGCGATCTCCGGCTTTCTCGAGCGGCTTCCGCGCGTCGA
>CATPAS010000196.1 GCA_955652075.1 uncultured Gaiellaceae bacterium
TCCACATAGCGCGCTCGCTGGAGCGCCTTGAGGGCGTCAAGCTCCCTTGCTGGTTCAGTGACGCGCACCGCGATCACGCCGAGGGTCGCCGGCGCCGAGTCGAACACGCCGCCGCTCTTGCCCAGAACCTCGGTCGCGTTTCCGAGCAGAAAGGCGAGCGTCCAGATCAACGCGGCAGACAGTTCTCCTCGCCGCGAGATCACGACCGCCAGCAGGAGAACAGCGAGACCTGCCAGCAGCGGCGAGCCGATCAGCGTGCTCACCTCGCCGAAGACATGCAGGGCACGATGCGGCCCCCCACGACCGAAGTGGAGCCGCGGCAGCACCGTCCATTCAGTCGCCCGGAGACCGGAATCAGGCGAGGTCGCCGGCATGAGGTGATCAAGGGTGAACTGATCGACCCACTCGAGCCGACCGGAGCCAACCGACATCGCGAGCGCCAGGAAAGAGAGCGCTGCAGTGGCTGCAACCCTAAACATCAGGCACCCAAGTTACGCACCTCCTGTAAGAAATCGCGGCGTTGACCGCTTACGCGGATCAGCACGGAGTTATGGCTCGGCCTTGATGTGGTAGTTCGCGATCAAGGCGCCTGGTCGCAGCTCGCGCAGCGCGCGAACCCGCGCGTCCGCCGCCGCCGCCGTCCAATTGAGAGCAGCAATCAGCGGACGGCCGAGAGCTCGAACGCGGGCGCGTTTCAACAGCAGATCGATGTACACGGAGACAAGCATGGCCAAGCAGGCGCTTGTCCCAGACGCCGGCGTGATGGACAGCGATCGCCAGTCCGCGTTCTCGCGAAAGAGCCGTTCGAGCCCTTCGTGTGTCCATCGCCACCGATCATGCGGCGAGGGATGGTAGAAGTGCACGCCGTGTGTCGAAGCGAGGACGCGTCCTCCGGGAGCGACGACCCGTTGGATCTCGCGCACTGCCGTGGCCGGATCCTCACAATGCTCCAACACCTGCGTGCAGAGCACAACCTCGAAGCTCGAGCTGGCCACCGGCAGGGCTTCGACGGAGCCGATGAGGTCGGCACGCGGGTTGCCGACGAGGTCGACTCCGACGTAGGTGTCGCTATTGGGCGCGAAGAACGGGCGGTACGGCATCGAGCCGCAGCCGATGTCGAGTACCCGGTAACGACCGTGCCGACGTGCGGCATCCTCGGCCTCCGCGCGGAGCCAAACGGCAAGTGGACCCCGCACGGCATACGTAGGCGACGCCAACCTCGGCGAGCGCCGGTCAGCGCCTGGCAACTTGTCACGCATGGTGGAACCGCTCATGACCAACCCCGTCCGGGCCGATCCCGGCTGACTCGGGCTCATTGCGTCAGCAGAGCCGCATGGTCACGAGGCAGAAATTGGCAGGCACGATATGTATGCAACTAAGTTCATATGAACTTGTGTGCCACGTCAGCCTAACATGCCGTCATGTTCATGTGTTCCTTCCACTCGGGTCTGCCAAGATTCGCTCTGCCTTGTACGATCGCGGGTGGTGGCGGTTGCGCAGCCGACTGAGCGGTCCAGGTGAGCCCACGGGGTCGGGGTCGCCGCTCGCTGCGGTTCCGAGATGAGGTTGCGGAGCGGCTCGCGGATACGATGTTCGCGCTCTCGACGCCGAGCCGTGTTCAGATCCTTGGTTGTTTGCTCGACGGGCCTCATGCCGTTTCCGAGTTGATGGAGGCGCTGGGGATGGAGCAGTCGGCGGTTTCGCATCAGTTGCGTGTGCTGCGCGAGCACACGCTTGTGAAGGTGGAGCGCGACGGCCGAAGGCGCGTCTACGCCCTTCACGACGAGCACGTCGTTGCGTTGCTCGAGGGGGCGCTACGACACGTCGAGCGCCGCGCCGGGACGCGGCGGAGGCCGGGGGCTCGGCTTAAGCGCGCGACGTCTTAGTCCTGATTGACGGGGTCCGTGGATGCTTAAGCCGGCGGATAGACGAACTGAAAGAGACGCGATCGTGATCAGCGCGCCGTTCAGTCTCCCGGCCGAGCGGCGCTCGGTGCTCGACCGCGCGCATCGCGGTGACATCGAGGGCGCGCTGGGTGATGTGCCTTCGTTTGACACCGGGCCGCGTCGTTCGCTCGGTCGGCGGCTCGGGACCTTGCTCGCGATCATGGGCCCCGGCCTCCTCGTGATGGTGGCCGACAATGACGCTGGCAGCATCTCCGTCTATGGCCAAGCCGGGCAGAACTACGGCCTGACCCTGCTTTGGCTGCTGTTGCTGCTCGCACCCGTGCTGTTCGTCAATCAGGAAATGGTGGCGCGGTTGGGGGCAGTCACAGGCGCCGGTCACGCGCGGCTCATCTTCGAGCGCTTCGGGCGTCGCTGGGGCGCTTTCGCGCTGGGGGACCTCCTAGCGCTTTGCCTGCTGACGATTGTGACCGAGTTCATCGGCATCGATTTCGCGCTCGGCTACTTCGGAGTCAGTCGTTATGTCTCCGTGCCCGTGGCTGCGCTCGCCCTCGTCTTGGTGAACGCAAGCGGCAGCTTCCGCCGCTGGGAGCGCGTCATGTACGTGCTGCTCGCCGTGAACCTAGCTGTCGTCCCCCTCGCGGTACTCAGCCATCCTCATCCCAGCGCGGTTGCTCAAGCGGTGGTGCCTGGGCTGAAGGGCGCACTCAACGTCAACGGCGTGCTGTTCGTCATTGCTCTGGTCGGGGCGACAGTCAGTCCTGCGCAGTTGTTCTTCCACCAGTCGAACGTGGTCGATAAGCGCATTACGGCGCGTTGGCTTGGCTATGAGCGCATCGACACGCTGCTTGGCGCCGTCCTGTTCACGGTGGGCGCCGTTGCGCTGGTCGTGACGTGCGCGTACGCATTCGATGGAACGTCAATGCACGGGGGGTTTGTCGACCTTGGCGGCGTGGTTCGCGGCGTGGGAAACCAGCTCGGAATGCCTGCCGGCGCACTGTTCGCGCTCGTGTTACTCAACGGTTCGATCCTCGGCACGGTGGTCGTAACGCTCGCAGCCTCCTATGCGCTCGGAGACGTGTTCGGCGTCAAGCATTCGCTGCACCGTCGCTGGCACGACGCCCGTGTCTTCTACGGCAGCGTCGGAGCGCTTGTTGCCCTGGCGGCCGCGGTCGTGCTTGTGCCCGGCGCGCCACTGGGCATCGTGAACACTGCTGTTCAGGCGCTCGCGGGCCTGCTCCTACCCAGCGCGACCGTGTTTCTGCTCTTGCTCTGCAACGACGGCGCGGTTCTGGGGCCATGGAAGAACCCGACCTGGCTCAACGCGATCGCAACAGTGATCGTCGGTGCGCTGCTGGTGCTCTCCGCATTGCTAACACTGACGACCCTGCTTCCAGACGTTCAGGTCAGGTCGTTCGCGGTCGGCTCGGCCGTCGCTCTCGCTTCCGGGCTCGTTTTCCTGGCGGTGATGAACGCTCGCCGAAGAAGCGA
>CATPAS010000197.1 GCA_955652075.1 uncultured Gaiellaceae bacterium
CCTCGCTCGTCCCGGTGCAGCGTGGACGACTCCGCGTAGCGCAACGGCAGCTCGCGATAGCTCCGTCGGCGGCTGCCGAAGAGGAGCATGTGGCCCGGACAGTTCATCGGCTTGAGCGCCAGCGGCTTCTCGTCCTCGTGGGTCTTCACGAAGAACATGTTCTCCGCGTAGTTCTCGTAGTGCCCTGAGGTGATGTACGTCTCGATGTCGTACAGGAGCGGCGTCTTCACCTCGACGTACCCTCGCTTCGCATTCTCACGGCGCCGCAGGTCCTCCAGCTCGTTCCAGATCACCATGCCCTTCGGATGCCAGAAGGGGGAGCCCGGCGAGCTCTCGGCCAGATGGAAAAGGTCGAGCTGCTGGCCGAGCTTGCGGTGGTCGCGCCTGCGCGCCTCCTCCAGCCGCTCGAGATAGGCATCGAGATCCGCCTGGGAGTAGAACGCCGTCCCGTAGATGCGCGTCAGCTGGGTGTTCTTCTCGTCGCCGCGCCAATAAGCGCCGGCGAGGCCGGTGAGCTTGATTGCCTTGATCGGGCGCGAGTCCTGCAGATGCGGGCCACGGCAGAGGTCGGTGAACTCGCCCTGCGTGTACAAGGAAATGGGACCTTCGGCGGTGCCGACAAGCTCGACCTTGTAGGGCTCGCCCTCCGCCTCGAAGCGCCGGCGCGCCTGGTCGGCGGAGACCTCCTCGCGTGTCCACTGACGTCCCTCGGCGAGCTCGCGGCGGATCTCCTCCTCGATCTTCGGCAGATCCTCTTCGTGAATGGGCTCCGGAAATTCGAAGTCGTAGTAGAACCCGTTCTCGATTGGGGGGCCGATCGCGACCTTCACGCCGGGATGGAGGCGACGCACAGCCTCGGCGAGGAGATGCGCAGAGGAGTGCCGCAGGACCGAGAGCGCGTCCGGGTCGTCCTTGTCGCGTGTCGTCAGGATCTGGATCGGCTGGCCGTCCTCGAGGGGAAGGCGTAGGTCCTGAACGCGGCCGTTCGAACGGACGAGGACGGCCTCGTCGGCGAGCCTCGGTCCGATCGCACGGGCCGCGTCGAGCCCGGTGGCGCCCTCCGGAAGTTCGAGTTCTGAATTGTCGGGCAGAACGACCTTCATGACAGAACAGGATAAGGAACACCCGCGCGAGGACGACCGCAACGACGAAATCGACGAGTCACCGGTTCCGGATCCGGAGAAGCCCGGAGATCCCGAGGACGATCCCAGCGCGGATTAGTCCTCGAACTCCATCAGGAGCCACCGCGCCGTGTGATCGGAATCCGGCTCGCGCTCCTCGACGTCGCGGAACCCGGCGCGGCGCCAGGCACGCAGAGCGACCCCGTTCCAGAGATAGGGGTCGACCGTGACTCGCGACCACCCGCGCGCAGACCGCAAATGCAGGGCGACGGCCCGCGCAGCGTCAGGCCCGAGCCCGCGCCCCCGCGCATCCGGAACGAGGAACATGTCGAGCCCCCCTTCGCCGCCTTCGGCCCAGACTTGAAGGTAGCCGACCGGATGGGCTCCCTCCTCGATCACGAACGCTTCCACATCCGGCCGGCGCAACCGCTCGAGCATCTCGTCGCGCGTAAAGACCTCGTCATCCCAATAGCGGGCGACATCGGGATCAGCGTGCCAACGAACGAGGAGATCGGCGTCCTCCTCAGCCGCCGGGCGCACCGTCGTCAGCCGTCCTCGTACGCGCATTCACCCTTCCTCGTCGGGATTTTCGTCCACGATCACGCCGCCGCAGACCACCGGTCCGGGAATTGTCAAGTCTCCTCCACCGCACTTCGCAGCGTCGCCGGCGCTTTGAGCCAGTAGCTCTCTCGGAGCCATTCCAGTGCACTTTCGAGTGTTTCCTCGTCGGAGACCTCCGCAGTGACCCATCCGTAGCGGCCGACGTACCGCGCAACGCTGACATGTGGGAAATGCAGCGCAATTTCGCGTTCTTCGGCCGCTAGCTTCACCGTCAGCGAAACCGGATCATCTCCGTCCGACATTGCTGCGAACATCTTGTTGTCGCCAACCTTGAAAACCGGATGTCCCCAAGGCGAGTCTTCATATGTCTCCGGAAACGACAATGCGAGATCGCGGATACGTTGTCCGTACGACACGTGTTGTATTTTCATCGTTTCGTAGGGAATCGTGCGGGGTACGCAACGCACGATTCAAACCGCTAGGAGGAGAGATGCCTCAAAACATACGAGACGTCATGACCTCAAATCCGTGCACCATCGACGCAGAGAAATCCGTTGCGTACGCCGCGAAGATGATGCAGGACGAGGATGTCGGCCTCGCGCCGATTGTGGAGGGCGACAAGTTGATCGGGATGCTGACCGACCGCGATATCGCGACGCGGGTCGCAGCGGAGGGGAGAAACCCCGATCATGTGAAGGTTCGCGACGTGGCGTCGACGCAGCTCATCACCATCGATCCACGGCAGGATCTGGACGAAGCGCTGCGAATGATGGCCCAGCATCAGGTACGACGTCTTCCGGTAGTGGAGGAAGGCGGTCGGCTCGTAGGTGTCGTCGCGCAAGCAGATATCGCGCAAGAGGGCGACGACAGGCAGACGGGCCAGCTCGTAGAGAAGATCTCCGAATCAGGAGGACAGATGTCGAGTTTCGAAGAAGGGCAGTTCCCAAGGCAGATGGAAGACGAACAACCGCAGGAAAGCCTGGTAGGCCAGGAGCCCCAGGTCGAAGAGCATCAGGAGCAGCATCACCAGGAGGAGGAAGGCATCTCCAAGGTGCAGTCCTCGAGCCGAGGACGGCGCAAGCGGTCCGCGAGCAAGCGCAAGACTGCGGCCAAAAAGTCCACGGGGACCCGCAAGCGTAAGACCGCTTCGCGGAAGCGGAGCACAGCGAAGCGCAGCACCGCAAAGCGCAGCACCGCGAAGAAGCGGAGCACGGCGAAGAAGCGCGGCACGACCAAGCGCCGCAGCACCGCCAAGCACACGACCACGACGAACAAGCCCGGCACCCCCAAGCACCCCACCCCCCCCAAGCGC
>CATPAS010000198.1 GCA_955652075.1 uncultured Gaiellaceae bacterium
GCCTCGATGAGCTGATGCACGTTCGTCGAGCTGCGGTCGAACGTGAGCGGCCAGCGATTCTGCTCATGGAAGGCGCCGGGCTCCGAAGCTCGGAGGTGCTCAGTTGTCGTTGGGCTGACCTAGGTGTAGTTCCTGAGCACGTTGGTTCATCCGGGCCTCCCTGGAGGCTGAGCGCTGTCAAGGGCAGCTCGGCCCCAAGGAGGTCACCGGATGAGTTTGCACGCTAACGCGGCTCTCAGTTGGACTGGTAGGCGGCGGCTTTGTGGGCTCGTTGTTGATGAGGGTTGGACGGTTGTCGCGGCGGCTGCGGCTTCGGGTGTGAGCGTGCGTTGCGCTCGGAAGTGGGTCGGGCGTTACAGGCTCGAGGGTCTGGCGGGTTTGCGTGATCGCTCTTCGGCGCCGCGGCATGTGGCGAATCGCACCGAGCCGGACCGTGTTGAGGTGATCGCGAAGCTGCGGCGGCTTCGGTTTACAGCGGCCGAGATCGCGGAGACGCTGGGGATGGCGCTCTCGACGGTCTCGGGGATTCTGACCAGGATCGGAATGGGCAAGCTCGGACGGCTCGGACTCGAGCAGCCAGTCCGCTACGAACGCCCGCGTCCTGGTGAGCTCGTCCACATCGACGTCAAGAAGCTCGCCCGGATCAAGGGTGGCGCTGGCTGGCGCGTCCGTGGCGGCTCCCAGCACTACAACGCGACCTTCACCGATCGCGCCGGCAGACGACGTAACACCGTCGGCTACGAGTACGTCCACGTCGCGGTCGACGACTACAGCCGGCTCGCCTACGCCGAAGTGCTCCCCGACGAAGCCTCTCCGAGCGCAATCGGCTTCCTCCGCCGCGCCCTCGCCTTCTATCGCCGCCACGGCATCGAGGTCGAACGGATCCTTACCGACAACGGCTCCGCCTACCGCTCGAGCATGCACGCAGTGGCCTGCCGCCAGCTCCGCATCCGCCACATCCGCACCCGGCCCTACCGCCCGCAAACAAACGGCAAAGCGGAGCGCTTCATCCGCACCCTGCTCAACGGCTGGGCCTACGGCGCCATCTACCGCTCAAGCCAAGAACGCACCAGAGCACTTGACGGCTGGCTCTGGCACTACAACCATCAACGCCGACACTCAGCCCTCAGCCACCAACCCCCGATCACGAGGACCAACCTGCTCGGGTCCTACAGCTAGGGCACGACGCGGAAAGTTCGCGACCCGAGGAGCGGCCCATACATTGAAGCGCTCCGCATCCCGAAGCCAGTCCAGACATACCACTCGTAGGTACCCGCTTTCAACGCGTAGCGCTTACTGAGGTACGTCCATCGTCTAGCGAGCGCGTACGCGGGACGGATCGGAAAAGCGCTCAGGATCTTCTGCGTTCCGCGGTAGAGCTGGAAGCTGTAATAGGTGGCCTGGTCCGCATTGAGCCAGGTGAACCTCAGCCGCCGTTTCGCGCTCAACCTGATCGCTGCATCGTCCTTGGGCGTGAGCAAGAAACCAGGCTTAGGAGTGATCGTGACCGTTATCGTCACCGTGCTCGTTTGGACGACGGTCGTCGTCTGCGCAGTACTGAAAATGGTCGTTTCAGGGACCGTCGTCGGAGGCGCCTTGGTAGAAGCGGAGGCGTGGGATCCCGTGTTTGCCGCGAGCGCGCCTAGCAGGCCGAGTGCGACCAGTACGAGGATGAAAGGAAGGCTTCGCACGAGAACAGTTCGGATCATCCCACGGAAGTATGAGCGGCGCGGGTGAGATTTGAACCCACGGACCGCCTTGCGGCGGTCAGCGGTTTTCGAGTCGGCCGTGGACGGCTGCGAACGGACATTCCAAGGCCGGGCGGCGAGCCGAACGCCGCGGGACGTTGCAACGCGAACCCGGCCCGAGTTGTCTACGACGGCGGCGTCGGCGTCGGCGTCGGCGTTGGTGCCGCGCTAGGCGATTCCGTGAACTTGAGCCACCCCCCCACGGCGATGGCGATCGCAAGGACCAGTCCGATCCAGGCCGGCCAATGACGGGCCACGTCCGCCACGAGGAACTTGATGATCGTGAAGAGCGCCGTCGCACCGGCCAGTGCGACGGAGATCAGCGCGGCCGAGACAGGCAGCTGCAGCTGCTTCGTGATCCCGGCGAGCTGTAGACCCTCCCACGCGAGCAGCGCGATGACGAGCAATCCCGCCAGGATGCCGATCCCGTGCCACATGTTCGCTGACGCCGTGAAGTTGATAGCGCCGGCGCCCACGGAAACCTGCTGCCACGGGAGGAATGAGTCGATGAACAAGAGCAGGCCCGCAACGAGCAGAACCTTCGTCCCCCTATTGAGCGCAGTGAAGTTCATATCCAATCCCTTCGTCGTCGATCATCTCGCGAATCACGGGCGGAGCGTACCGCCCGAAGGGGACAGAGGCCGGGGCAGGTGGGGAAATACCGCCGGGCGACCCCCGCCACGCCAGAGCCAGCGCCAGCGAACCCGGTCCGGATGGCTCTCGGGTCGGGGCCGGCGGCGAGCGGCTCAGTGGATCAGCGGCGGGGGTGAGATTTGAACTCACGGACCGCCTTGCGGCGGTCAGCGGTTTTCAAGACCGCCCCGTTAGACCGCTCCGGCACCCCGCCGTTCGCACACCGTAGCGCCGCGCTCGGCGGCCTCAGGCTCAGGCCCGGGTGCGCTCGGCGCCGAGCTTCTGCGGCGCCCCGAACTCGTGCAGCGAGGCCGGGATCGAGACCGAGCCGTCGTCTTCCTGGAAGTTCTCCATGATCGCGAGCATCGCGCGCCCGGTCACCGCTGTGCCGTTCAGGGTGTGCACCGGCTCCAGCTGCTTGTCGTCGCGCCGATGGCGGATCTCGAGGCGGCGCGCCTGGTAGTCCGTCGTGTTCGAAGTCGACGTGATCTCGCGGTAGCGCTCCTGCGCGGGGAACCAGGCCTCGATGTCGTACTTCTTCGCGGCCGATGCGCCCAGGTCGCCGGCGGCGATGTTGACGACGCGGTAGGGCAGCTCGAGCTCCTGCACGAGCTCCTCCTCGATGTCGAGGAGCCGGTCGTGCTCCTCACGCGACCACTCCGGCCGCGTGAACACGAACATCTCGACCTTGTCGAACTGGTGGACGCGGAACATCCCCCGCGTGTCTTTCCCCGCGGCGCCGGCTTCGCGGCGGAAGCACGTGGAATAACCGGCGTAGCGGAGCGGCAGGTCGCCGTCGTCCAAGATCTCCGCGCCGTGCATTGCGGCCAGCGGGACCTCGGACGTTCCGACGAGGTAGAGCTCGTCGCGTTCGACTGCATAGATGTTCACCTCGTCGGTCGGGAAGAACCCGGTCCCGTACATCGCTTCCTCACGGACGAGCACCGGCGGGAGGACGGGTGTGAACCCGCGGCTCACGAGCCGGTCGAGAGCGAAGCGGTAGAGCGCGAGCTCCAGCAGCGCGACATCGCCGCTGCGAAACGCGAAGCGCGAGCCCGAGACTTTCGCAGCACGCTCGAGGTCGATGCCCCCGGCGGCGAGCTCGAGGTGGTCGTTGACGGGAAAGGCGAACGACGGCGGCTCGCCCCAGCGTCGGATCTCGACCGCCTCATCTTCAGTGAAGCCATCCGGTGTCGCCTCGTCGGGCGGGTTCGGGACCCGGTCGAGAAGCTCCTTGCGTCGGTCTTCGGCAGCTGCCAACTGCTGCTCGAGCGTCTGCAGTTCCTCTTTGACCCGCTCCAGCTCCTCGAGCTGCTCTGGTGTGGGCTTGCCCTTGATCTTTCGCGCCGCGCGGAGCTCTTCGACACGTGGCTGGATCTCCCTGACGGCGCGATCGGCCTCGAGCAGCTCGTCGAAGACCTCGGCTGCTCCCTTCCGCGCGAGCGCGGCGCGAAAGGCGTCCGGATCGTTGCGGGCAGCACGGAGATCGATCATCTGCGGGAGTGTAGGTACGCCTCGAGCACTTGAGCCACACCCTCCTCGTAGACGGAGGGACAGACGAAGTCGGCCACCGCCTTCACGAGATCGTGGGCATTCTCGACCGCCACGCCGTAGCCGGCCCAGTCCACGAGCTCGATGTCGTTCTCCCCGTCGCCGAACGCGACCGTGCGGTCGCGGGCGAAGCCGAGATGCTCGGCGAGGAACTCGAGGCCGGCGGCCTTGGTCACGTCCGGGGACGCGAACTCGAGGAAGTGCGGCAGCGACTTCGAGATGTAGAGGCGGGTGCCGAACCACGCGCGCAAACGCTGCTTCAGCTCATCGAGCGCGTCGGGGTCGCCGATCACCACCAGCTTCGTCGGCGGCCTGTCGAGCCACTCGAGCAGATCGCCGACAGGGTGCAGCTCGAGATCCTGGAAATCCGCGTAACGCCGCGCCTCGGGCGTGACCTCGGCGACGTACAGCTCGTCGTCGACGTAGCAGTTCAGCCCGAAGCCCGCCGCGTTCAACGCTGCGATCGTCTCGCGTGCAAGCTCCAGCGGGATCGGCACGTGACGGAGCCAGCGGCCGCTGACGGGCTCGGCGACGACAGCGCCCTGATAACACACGACAGGATCCTCGATGCCTGCCTCCGGGGCGTAACGCCGGACGGACTGGAACATGCGCCCGGTCACCAGAATCACGTGGATGCCCGCCGCGGACGTTGCGGCAAGCGCCGCCCGCGTGCGCGGGCGCAACACGGTGTCCTCACCGATCAGCGTGCGGTCGAGGTCGCACGCCACGGCGTCGACCTTGCGCGGGAAATCCTGCGGGAGCTTCAGCCCTGCGGCTTCGTCAGGAAGTCGACGAGGGCCTTGATGTCGTTAGGCGGCAGGCTCTTGTAGGTCTTCGGCATGACGTCCCTCGGGTAGCCCTTCTGGATGTACTTGTTCGGACTCACGATCGAATCGTGGACGAACTGCGCGAGGGGCTGGTGAGCCTGCTTTGCGTACGCGGGCAGCTTGTCCAGGTCCGGCCCGATCGTCCCAATCGCGTCGGGGCCGGCCGGCTTGAACGTGTGACAGGCGCCGCAGCCCTGGGTGATGAAGATCGCCTTGCCGGGAGCCTCGGCTTTCACCGTTCCGATGACCGTCACCGGCAGTGGCCGCGCGATGCCCTGGCCACCGCAGCCCGCGAGCCCGAGCACGGCCAGGACAGAAGCGGCGGTCAAGGCTCCGCGGCGCATCGGGCGCGAGTCTACTGACTCCCAACGGACGAGAGCCCAGCACCCAAGCGCGCCGAGGCCGATCACGTCGACCGGCGTGTCATTGACCAGCAGTGACACCGTGAGCCCCGCGAGCAGTGCATCGACCGTCGCGCGTCGCGGACGCATCGTGCCCATCAACACGAGTGCAGCGAGACACGCCAGGAAGATCACGCCGTGGTACCAGCGGTCGGTTGCGGACAGCCACGAAAGGTGCAGGCGATGTCCGAGCCTGCCGGCGAGTGAGTCGGGCCCGCTTCCGACCGCGCGGGTGACGTGACTCGATCCGCCGAGCGCAGCGTCGAGCGCGACAAACGCGAGCGCGATGACGAAGACGCTAACCGCAAGAACGGCAAGGCGCCTTGGCGTGACTGAGAGCCCACGGAGACGCAACCCCAGCACCCCGAGGCCCATGCTGAAGACGAGGAGGCCGCTGCCGTCCGCGCCGGTCTTGCTCCAGCCGATCGCCACGAATGCGAGGGCTGCGAGCGGGAGGAGCCAGCGCAGTCCGCCGATCGC
>CATPAS010000199.1 GCA_955652075.1 uncultured Gaiellaceae bacterium
ATCGTCGACATGCATGCGCCCGGGGTCGAGGTCCGGCCGCTCCGCCAGATCACGGGCGAGGCCGAGTTCAACGAGATCTTCTTCACGGACGTCGAGGTTCCGCTCGAGAACCTGCTCGGCGAGATCGGCGGCGGCTGGCAAGTCGCGATGACGACGCTGCTGCACGAGCGCGGCACGTTGGGCTTCGCCCTCACCGGCACGCTCGACGCGCAGGTGAACAAGCTGATCGCGCTGACGAAGGACCATGCCGCCGACGATCCGATCATCAGGGACCGCGTCGCCCAGGAGTGGATCGAGCTGCAAGCGTTGAAGCTGACGAACTACCGCTCGTTGACGACGCTGATCCAGACGGGCATCCCCGGACCGGAGGGCTCGGGCTCGAAGCTGCACTGGTCGGAGCAAAACCAGCGCCTGACGAAGCTCGCGATGGAGATCCTCGGCGGCGAGGACGACGGTTACTGGGGCTACCAGCAGCTACGCAGCCGCGGGAACACGATCGAGGCGGGGACGAGCGAGATCCTGCGCAACATCATCGCCGAGCGCGTCCTCGGCCTACCAAGGTCACGCTGATGCAGTTCGCCTTCACCGAGGAGCAAGACCTGCTGCGGCGCGAGGCGCGTGAAGTGCTCGCGAACGGCGGCTGGGGACGGGCGGAGCTCGACGACCTCGCTTTCCTCGACCGCGCCGTGGTGTTCGAAGAGGCAGGACGTGCAAACCGTGGCGACGAGTTCTTCGACTCGGCGGCCCCCGAGAACGAGCGGCTCGCCGCGCTGGCCTTGGAGGCGGCCGGCATCGCCCGCCGCGCACTCGAGCTCGGCCTCGAACACGCTAAGACGCGCGAGCAGTTCGGGCGACCGATCGGCGTCTACCAGGCCGTGTCGCATCCACTAGCCGACACGTACGTCGACACAGAGCTCGCACGCTCGATCGCCTACTGGGCGGCGTGGTGCGTCGCCGAAGACGAAGAGCAGGCGCCGATCGCCGCCGCGGCGGCCAAGAGCTACGCCGGGGATGTCGCCGTTGCGGCCTGCGAGCGTTCAATGCAGGTGCTCGGCGGCATCGGCTTCACCTGGGAGCACGTGCTCCAGCGCTACTACAAGCGGGCGCTCTGGATCCAGGCCCACGGAGGCTATCCGCGCGAGCTACGCGCGAAAGTCGCGGCGTGGCTCCTCGACTGAAAGGAGGAGCGATGGAGAGTCTGATGATGGACTTCCAGCTGACACTTCCGACCCTGCTTCGGCGCGCGGAGGGGTACTTCCCCGAGAACGAGATTGTCACCCGGCTACCCGATAGGTCTTTCCACCGCTACACGTACGCCGACATGGCGCGCCGCGCAAAAAGGCTCGCGGTGGCGTTGCACGAGCTGGGCCTCGAGCGCGGAGACCGTGTCGCGACGCTGTGCTGGAACCACTACCAGCATCTGGAGGCCTACTTCGGCGTCCCGTGCGGGGGCTTCGTGCTGCACACGCTCAATCTCCGCCTCCACCCCAATGACATCGGCTACATCGCGGCGCACGCAGGCGACCGGGCGCTCATCGTCGATGCGAGCCTGGCGCCGTTGGTCGACCAGTTTCGAGACCAGACGCAGATCGAGCACGTCTTCGTCGTCGAGGATTCATACGAGGAGCTGCTCGCTTCTGCAGATCCCGAGGAATGGCTCGACCCCGAGCTCGACGAGAACGAAGCGGCGGCGATGTGCTACACGAGCGGCACCACCGGCATGCCGAAAGGTGTCGTGTACTCGCATCGTTCGACGATCCTGCACACGCTCGGCGTCGCGGCCGCGAACCCGCTCGGCGTCGGCGTCTCCGAGCAGGACGCGATCCTTCCGGTCGTCCCGATGTTCCACGCGAACGCCTGGGGGTACCCGTACGTCGCCTCGATGCTCGGGTCGAAGCAGGTCTTCCCGGGCCCGCATCTCGATCCGGAGAGCCTGCTGGACGACTTCGTCCAGGAGCAGGTCACCTGGACGGCCGGCGTGCCGACGATCTGGCTCGGGATTCTGCAGATCCTCGATGCGAACCCCGGCAGGTGGGACTTGTCGCGCATGAAGGGGATGCTCGTCGGCGGCTCGGCGGCGCCGCGCGCGCTGATCGCCGGATTCAGGGAACGCCACAACCTGATGGTCTGCCACGGGTGGGGAATGACGGAGACCTCGCCGGTCGCTTCGATGGCGGCGCTGCCCGGGGACCTGGCGAATGCGGACGACGAAACGAAGTTCGATTACCTGGCCATGCAGGGCATCCCGCTTGCCCTGGTCGAGCTGCGGGCGCGCGACGACTCGGGGAAAGAGATTCCGCGTGACGGCGAGACGATGGGAGAGCTCGAGGTCCGCGGACCCTGGGTTGCCTCCGCGTATTACGAGTCGCCCGAGCAGAGCGACCGGTGGACCGACGACGGCTGGTTCAAGACGGGCGACATCGTCTCGTTCGACCCACAGGGCCACATCCAGATCAAAGACCGTTCGAAGGACGTGATCAAGTCGGGCGGAGAGTGGATCTCCTCGGTCGAGCTCGAGAACGCGTTGATGGGGCATCCCTCGGTGGCAGAGGCCGCGGTGATCGCGATCCCCGACGACAAGTGGCAGGAGCGTCCGCTCGCCGCGGTCTTGCTGAAGGATGGAGCGACCGCGACCGCGGAGGAGCTACGAGAGTTCCTCGCGCCGCAGTTCGCGAAGTGGTGGCTGCCCGACCGCATCGAGTTCGTGACGGAGATCCCGAAGACGGCGGTCGGGAAGTTCCGCAAGACCGCGCTACGTGAGCAGTTCGCAAAGCAGCCCGCCGTGCCGACCGCGTAGGCGGCGGATCCTCGCCGAAGCGTCACGACCCGAACAGCCAGGGTCTGACCCCTGCCTTTGGCGTCACGTCCCGGGTAGCAGGACACGTCCAAGGGACAGTCCCTAGGTCATCGCCGCCCGGGACACGTCTGAGGGACTGTCCCTGGGACAGCTCGGATTCGGACCCCTTAGGCGCGGTCGGCGACTTTGACGAGGGCTTTTCCTTGGTTCTCGCCGTTGAGCATTCCGATGAATGCGCGCGGTGCGTTCTCCAGCCCCTTCGTGACGTCCTCGCGCCAGCGGATCTCTCCGTTCGCCACCCAGCGCGCCAGTCGAGCGGCCGCCTCGTTGTAGCGGTGCGCGTACTCGAAGACGAGAAAGCCCTCCATCCGCGCGCGGAACACGACCAGTAGCCCGGGGTGGAACGTCGGTTCCGGCCGCTCGGCGTTGTACTGCGAAACCTGCCCGCAGACGACGATGCGCGCCCCGATGTTCAGGCGCCTGTAGACGGCGTGTGAGATGTCGCCGCCGACGTTGTCGAAATACACGTCGACGCGTTCGTCACGCAGCGCCGCAGCGACGTCGTCGCTCTTGTAGTCGATCGCCGCGTCGTAGCCGTACAGCTTCATGAGATCCCGCGCCTTCTCCTGCCCGCCGGCGATGCCCACCGTACGGCAACCGGCGAGCTTCGCCAGCTGTCCGGCGATCTGCCCGACCGCACCCGCGGCGGCGGAAACGACAACTGTGTCGCCCGGCCGAGGCTTGCCTATGTCGAACAGCCCGAA
>CATPAS010000200.1 GCA_955652075.1 uncultured Gaiellaceae bacterium
CGGTAGATAGCCATCTTCGCAACCCCGCGCGTCACAACATGGAAGAGGCCGTCCGGGAAGGCGGATCGAGGAATCCTCGGCATCGGCTCAACCTATGAGGCGAGCTACGGGTGTCCAGGTCCGCGGGAGCCGTCTGTGGACGAAGGGTCACACTCTCGGCACGAGATCCATGTCTGGACGAACCACCTCGGCCATGTCGCGGGCATCCATGTTCGGGACAGTCCCCAACGTGTGAAGCTGGCCCTTGTCTGGGAGGGACGCGGGCGGTGCTACTGGCTTGAGTCGACACGACTACAGTGGCATGGTGATTCGGGCCCGGGCGGTGGAGAAGCGCTACGGCGACAAGCGCGTTCTGCGCGGCGTCGGGTTCGACATTGCGCCCGACGGGTTCTTGCTCGTGACAGGACCGAATGGATCCGGGAAGACAACGCTTCTCCGGCTTTGCGCCGGGCTCGCGATCCCAACGGCCGGCGAGCTCGAAGTCACGCTCGAGCGCGGACGCATCGGATACCTCGCGCACGAGCCGCTCGTCTACCGCGAGCTGAGCGCACTCGAGAACCTCGACCTCTACGGAAGGCTGTACCGAGTCGCGGAGCGGCGCGAACGAATCGGCATGCTGCTCGAACGGTTCGGGCTCTGGGACGCCCGGCACGACCGCGCCGACTCCTACTCGCGCGGGATGCTGCAGCGCCTCGCTCTCTGCCGGTCGCTGCTGCACGATCCCGACCTCCTCCTCCTCGACGAGCCCTACAGCGGTCTCGACGACGAAGGCGCGTCGCTGCTCGACAGCGAGCTGGAGGAGCGCTGCTCGAGCTGCGCGTTCGTCGTCGCGACCCACGATCCCGGGCGCATCGAGCGCTTCGCCACGTCGAAGCTCGCGCTGGCATGACGTACCTCGCCGACGTTGGCGCGCTGGCGCGCAAGGACCTGCTCCTCGAACTGCGCGCGCGCGACACGCTGCCGGCGATGCTGCTGTTCGTTCTCTCCACCCTGGTCGTGTTTCACTTCGCTCTACCCGGCAATTCGTCCGAGCGCGCGGCGACCGGGCTGCTGTGGGTGGCGATCGTCTTCACTGCGCTGCTCGGCCTCTCGCGTGCTTTCGCCGCCGAGCGGGAGCAGGGAGTCCTCGACGGCCTCGTCCTCGCACCGAGCGACCGCAGTGCGATCTGGCTGGGCAAGGCGCTCTCGGTCCTCGTCTTCCTCGGGCTGGCCGAGCTCGTGGCGCTCCCCGCCTTCGCGCTCCTTTTTGCACCGGTCGACGGCTCGATGATCCTCGGCGTCGTCCTCGCCGACCTCGGCATTGCCGCAGTCGGAACGCTGCTCGCTGCGATGGCGGCGGCGAGCCGGGCCCGCGAGCTGCTCCTTCCATTGATCTTCCTTCCGCTCGCGATCCCGATCGTCGTCGGCGGCGTCGGCGCCAGCGTCACCGAGAACCCGGCCCGGTATGTGGGGTTCCTCGCCCTCTACGACGCCCTCTTTGCGATCATTTGCTGGGCTTCCTTTGAGTACGTGGTTACGGAATAACCGCCTGGCGGCGCTCGCCGCGCTCGCCTTCGCCCTGGTCACCGCCTCGATCGCGCTGGTCTTCTTCTACGCGCCCGTGGACGCGGACGGGCTGAACCAGAAGATCTTCTACTTTCACGTCGGCGTCGCTTTGACCGCGTACGCCTGCTTCGGCTGGGGCGGGTGGAAGGCGTTACGCGTGCTCTGGAAGCGGGACGAAGACGCGGACCTCGAGAGCTACGTCGCGATTCACCAGGGCGTGATCTTCGGCGCCCTGACGCTCGTGACGGGGTCGATCTGGGCCCGCTACCGCTGGGGCCACTGGTGGGAATGGCACGAAAACCAACTCGTTCTGTTCCTCGTGCTGTTCCTGTTCTACGCCGCGTACTTCATGCTGCGCTTCTCGGTGCCGGCCGGACCGCGGCGCGCGAATCTCAGCGCCGTCTACGCGCTCTTCGGCGTGGCGCTCGTGCCCGTCAGCATCCTCGCGATCCGCCTCTCCGAACGGTTCATTCATCCGGTGGCTTTCGACAGAAACGGCCCGAACATGGCCGGATCGCAGTTCTTCACGTTCTGCGTCTCGCTGGCGGCGATGCTCGCGCTCGCCGCAACGCTCTACCACGTCGAGCTCGCCGGGAAGCGCATCGACGTGCGTCTGCGCGAACTGCGGGAGGCGTTGCGATGACGACGGAGGAGAAGTACGTCGCTGCCGCCTATCTCGTCATTTTCGCGGTGGTGCTCGCCTATGTCGTGATCATCGCGTTGAAGCTTCAGCGCCTCGAGCGTGAGTTGACCGAGCTCGCGGAGCTGGCGCGCGCGAAGCAGGAGGAACGGAAGGCGGTCGCAGTTGGCTGAGCTGCTGTTCTGGCCCGCGCTGCTCGCCTACGGAGAGGCTGCCGTCGCCTATCTGAACGACGTGCGCCATCCCGGACTGGCGGGTCGGCTCGCTACCTGGGGCGTGCGGGTCGGATGGCTCGTCCAGACGGCACTGCTGGCCTCGCAGGCGGCGCGCGTGGACGGATTTCCCTGGTCGACATGGGGCGGCTCGCTCAACCTCTTCGTCTGGCTCGTCGTCGGCGCGTACCTGATCTGGGGCTGCCAGCCGCGCTACCGCTTGCTCGGCCTCGCGGTTCTGCCGCTCGCCGTCGTGCTGTTCATCCTTGCCCGCGTCGGCGGTGGAACCGGCGTCGGCGGCCGCAGCCACTACTCGAACCTGTTCCTCGTGCTGCACGTCGGGCTGGTGCTCGCAGCCTTCGCCGGTTTCACGCTCGCAGCCGCCCTTTCGGCGCTCTACCTCTGGCAGGAACGGCGCCTGAAGCGCCGCGAGAGCTCGATCCTCCGCCTGCGCGCGCCTGCGCTCTCGAGGCTGGACGAGGTGGCGGCGCGCACGATCGCGATCGCGCTCCCCGCGCTGACGCTCGGTATCGCCGTCGGCATCGCACGCCTGCGCGACCGTGGCGGCGGCTTCGACGCGCTGATGGCGGTCACCGCCGTCACGTGGATCGTCTACAGCGCCTCCCTTGCGCTGCGACACTTCGCCGGCTGGCGCGGCCGCCGCGCCGCATACCTCGTCCTTGCCGGCTTCGTTCTCGTGGCCGTGGTTCGCCTCGCCCTTCCCATCACCCACTTCGCGACATGAGCATCGTCCTCGTCGGCATCTCGCACCACCAGGCGCCTGTCGAGCTGCGTGAGCGCGCCGCGCTCGACCGGACGCGATCCGCAGAGCTGGCGCAGGCCCTCGCCGGCGAAAGGAGCGAAGCGGTATGCCTGTCGACCTGTAACCGTACGGAGCTGTATCTCGCGGACGAGTCCCCGGACGCTGCGGAGGAGAAGGCCGAGGCAGCGTTGCTCGCGCTCGAGTCGAGGCTGGGCCCGGCCCTCTACCGGCTGCGCGACGAAGAGGCCGCGCTCCATCTCTTCCGCGTCGCGGC
>CATPAS010000201.1 GCA_955652075.1 uncultured Gaiellaceae bacterium
CCATTCGCTACCATCCGTGTCAACAGGGTGGAGAAGGAAAGCGCCGCCGTGAACGAAAGGACCCACGCGTGGAACGTCCGCTCCGCCTAGTCACCGCCAATCCGCTCGACCAGCTCGCGCGGACGATCGAGGCACTCCTCGTCGTCGCGAGCGCGCCGCTGCCCGTCGAGGAGATCGTCGCCGCGACGGAGGACGACCGCGAGCGCGTGGAGCTGGCTCTCGGTTTGCTGGCGGAGCGTTACCACGAGGGCCGCAGCGGCATCGTGCTGGAGTCGGTGGCCGGCGGCTGGGCCTTCCGTGCCTCGCGGGACGCGGCCGAGGCTTGCGGGCGCTTGTTCGAGCGGCCCGTGCAGCGCGGGTTGTCGCAGGCGGCGCTGGAAACGGTGGCGATCGTTGCGTACCTGGGGCCGTGCACGCGGCCGGCGATCGCGCGGATCCGCGGCGTCGCTGCGGACTCGGCGGTCGCCGGGTTGGTCGAGCGTGGGCTCATCACCGAAGCGGGCCGCGAGGACGGCGCGCAGGGTGGGGCCATGAAGTACAAGACGACGCCGATGTTCGAGCGCGTGTTCGGTCTCGAAAGCCTGTCGCAGCTACCGCGACTGGACGACCTGCCGGGCGACGTCGACGATCTGCGTGAGCGTCTGCACGCGGTCGCCGAGCAGCGCAGCGCGTAAGTCCTCTAGGAGCTGTGTTTTCTTCCGCTCGCTTCCGCCCAGCGGTAGCCCGGAATCGGCACGCCGAGGGTGCGCCGCAGCCCGCGCAGCCCGCGGGGGAGACGCAGGTAGATCTCCGGCAGCTGCTCGCGCCTGATGAGTCGTGCGAGTGCGGCGATGCGGAAGAGCGGATCCGTGAGAGGGAACTTCAGCTGGCTCGACCGCACGACGTCCAAGGCCAGCTCCGGGTGCTCGAGCACCGACCGGAAGTCCTGCTCCGATTCGTACTCGCGCATGTGCGTCGGATCGAGCTGCCATCTTTCCGGGGCCGGCGGCTTCCCCTTGTAGAGCCAGAACGCGTGCGGCCCGCGGATGACGCTCGAGACGTAGAACCAGCCGCCCGGCTTGAGCAGCCGCGCAATCTCCGGCGCGAGCACGCGGTCGTCCGGAAGATGCTCGATCACCTGCGACGAGATCACCGCATCGACAGAAGCCGCCGGCAACTCCTCGACGTGCGCGACGTCGGACACGATGCCGGTCACCTTGGGCGACAACCGTTCGCACAAAGCGACGTGCTCGGCGGAGATGTCGACCGCGTAGATCGTCTCTCCGACGAGTCCTGCGTGATCCAGCGGCCACAACGTCCCGCCGTCACCCGCGCCGAGGTCCGCAAGCACGCGCGGCGGTGATCGTTCCGCCGTCTCGCGCAGGAGCGGCGGCATCCACTCCGTCAGGAAGTAGCGCGAGTGCTCGAGATCTTCGACCGCGGGGCCGCTAGGTTCCAAAGGCCTGCCGGCGCGGCAGATCGCGCTCCACGTCGACGAGGTGCCCGTCGCGCTCCACGTAACCGTCCTTGCCGCCGACCACGAGCAGGACGAGATCCTCGGAGTCGCTCGCGTTGGACAGAAGTCGCGGCGTCGTCGACTCGACATGGAGCAGGCCGCCCTCGCCGAGCTCCCGCACCTCGTCGCCGATCTCGACGCGGGCCCGGCCTTTGTGGACGAAGTAGAGCTCGTCCTGGTGGTCGTGCCAGTGCTGAAAGCCCACGTAGCCCGGCGGGTACACGATCGCGTTGACGCCGAACGCAGTCACGCCGAGCGCGCCCCGCACCTTGCGAAAGCCGGGGCCCTCCCCGAGCTCGTCCAAGGAACTGAATGCGTATCCACTCATAGCTTGCGCACGATCTCCTCGGCTTCCTCGCGGGTGAACGCGCGGAGGGTCTCCGTATGCTCCGCGCCGTAACGGTTCAATTTCATCAGGATCTCGATCGCGACGTTGTCATCGGGCGCCTCGAAGATCTCGACCACGTCGTAGCGCCCGAGCGTGACGTAGACGCCGACCAGGCTGCCGCCTGCCTCGGTGATGATCCGTTCGCCCTCCTCGATGCGCTCGCGCCACTTGGGGAGCCCGGCAACGCCCTGCGTCGTGAAGCGCATCAGGGTCACGTAATGGGCCACGCGGCGAATATATGACGCCATGCGCCTGAACGCCTATCTCGCGAGGGCCGGAATCGCCTCCCGGCGCGGGGCGGACGACCTGATCAAGGCCGGCCGCGTCCGGGTGAACGACGTGCCCGGCGAGCTGAACACCTACGTTCACACGGGCGATCGGGTCGAGGTCGACGGGAAAGCGGTCACGGCACAGGCCCTGAAGTACGTGCTGCTGCACAAGCCCGCCGGAACGGTGACGACCGCCCGCGATCCACAAGGCCGCCCGACGGTCGTCGAGCTCGTCGACGAAATCCCGGAAAGAGTCGTCCCGGTCGGCCGGCTCGACGCAGACACGACCGGCGCGTTGCTCCTCACGAACGACGGCCCGCTCGCGCACCGGCTCGCGCATCCGCGCTACGGCGTCGAGAAGGTCTACGAGGTCGAGGTCGAAGGCGAGCCCGGTGAAGCCGCGCTGCAGCAACTCGCGGAAGGCGTCGACCTCGAGGACGGCCGTACAGCTCCTGCAAGTGTTCGGCGACTCGGCCCGTCAAAGCTCGAGCTGGCGCTGCACGAGGGACGGAAGCATCAGGTCAAACGGATGTGCGAAGCCGTCGGCCACCCGGTCCTGCGACTGCACCGAAGCCGTTACGCAGGCTTGACGCTCGAAGGGCTCGAGCCCGGCGCATGGCGCGAGCTCGAGCCCTCCGAAACGAAACGGCTTAGGACCCCGCTGCCAGGGCCCTAGCCTGGTCGATCAGGCTCTGCGCAGAGTCGATCCAACCCTTCGCCTGCTGCTCGTTCAACGCTTGCCCTGCGAACTGCGCGTTGTTCAAGCCCGTCCGGATCTGCGCCATCAACGTGTCCCGCTGACTCGTCAGATTCTGGAGCTTGCCCTCGATCGTCGTATAGGTGCTGTCGTCGCTTGCCGACCCGCTGGCAAGCGCACGAGTCGAGGCGACGAGCGTGTTCATCGCAAACGAGCCGAACGATGCGATCAGCTGCTTGTAGACCGCACCGAGGCGCAGAAGCGTCTCGCGATGCGCACGCAGCGTCTGCGGAACGGCCCAGTCGAACAGCGGCTCCACGACAGCCCGGCCGTCGGTCTGGTAGTCGTCCTTGAGACCGAGCAGCGTCATCATCGTCGGCCGAACGTCCGTGTGATCGGTCCACCCGGTGTAGTTCGGGTCGTTCTTCACGCCGGGACCGACCATCCCGACCCAGGTCGAGGCGATCTCGTCCTGGATGTCACCGTGGTTCCACGCGAAGCTCTGATTCGTCCGCGCCGGGATCGAGGCGCAGTCCGCAGGTGTGGCGCAGTTCGCGCCGCCCGTGGCGAAGAAGAACCAGTTCGGATCCGCGAACGGCGTAAACGTCGGAGTCCGGAATGGATCCGCCGTGACCATGTGGAGCGTCTTCATCTCGGTCTTGTCTGCGAGCGCAACCATGATGTTGTTCTCGACGCTCCCTGTGTACGGGTTCTGCCAGCTCAGCCGAGCCATTTCACGCTCGAGCTTGCGAGTCGTGGGATCGGTCTGGCTCGGATTGCCGGTGATGTACACGTTCGGCGCGTCGTCGGAATGCACCGAGAAGGGCGTGGTGTCACCGAATTGCGTCCTGACCATCCGGCGCAGGTCGCCGTTGATCTCGCCGACGCGGTTGTACGTGCACGCGACGTTGACGCCGTCGCAGGCCGTTGTCGGCTGGTCGCCGGCGAAGTGGTCGCCCTCGTCGACGGTGAAGACGAAGAGCGTGTTGCTCTTGTTGATCCCGTCGGCGGCGAGCCGGTCGAAGAACTTCGCGAACGCAGTGTCGTAGTCCTTTAGCTGCTGAACGTATCCGGCCTCGCCGGGGCCGTACGCGAAGTGGATGTTGCCGGACGTGCCGTGTCCGTCGTGCGCGTCCGAGATGTACGAGTACGTGACGGGGATACCGGCTTCCTGCATCTGCGCGGTCCAGGAGAGCGAGACGGTCGCCTCCATGCCGTCGAACCCTGGGAAGCCGATGTGGCCGTTCTGGTCCTGGATGATGTTGCCGTTGAGGTCCGTCATCGGTCCGCTCGACTTGATCACGGGATCGACGTACTTCGCGCCGAACAGGCCCTGATAGCCGGCGTAACCGCCCGGCTCATCCGCGAGCACATCCGGTCGCGCGCGGGGACTCGCCGCACAGATCTTTGATGACTGTGCGCAGTGCACTCCAATGCCTACGTAGTCCGCGAACGTCTGCGTGGCGGGTGTACCAGGACTATCGGCCGCCGCCTGGATCGCCTCCGGCGAGCCGGGACCGAACACGGTCCCGACGTCGATGCCGGTGTTCTCGAGAACGGTGTTGGCCGTGGCGACCTGGCCGACGTCACAGCCCGCACGGGTGTACGGGACCCAAGGCGCCGAAGCAACCTTCCCGTTCTCGTTGATCATCTCCGGCGTCAGATCTGTTTGTGCCGCAGGCGGGAACGGGGGCCCAGCCGGGTCGAACAGCGGCGCCGTCCAGTACGCGAATGCGACACCGGTCCGGGACGCACCCGACGTTGTGAAATAGCGGAAGCTGTTCGATATGGGCTGGCCCATTCGGTCCGGATACACGCCGGTCAACGACGTCAAGATGCCGGTCGCTGTGTGCGAGATCAGCACCGTATGGTCGTTGGTCATCAGCGTTCCGTTGCCCCTGATGAAGTTGAGCAGGTGAGGCATCTGCTCCAGATCGGACGCGACGTTCTGGTTGTCACGCCGGAAATGTGTGTTGTCGAACTGGATGTAGATGACGTGGTGGATGTTGCCCTTCGCAGAGTTGAGCTGACATCCCGATGCGGCGAGCGGCTGCCTCGCACCCGCGCCGTTCGACTGCACCCTCGCCGCCGCGAATCCCGTGGCGACCAGGCATGCGACGACAAGGAACGCCAACGTTCCCAGGTGTCTCCCCTTCATCGAATCCTCCCCTCGATCGTGACGGGTCGAACCTACAAAATCCGAACCGCCGTTGAAGGTCGATGCGTCAACGAAGCGGTTACGGTCTTGCGAAGCCCATGCGTTCGTACATGGTCGCGAGCGTCGGGCCCGATGCGGCGCGGGCCTTCTCCGCGCCGACGGCCAGCAGCCTGTGGAGCTCCGCCGGCTCGTCGCGGAGCTCGCGATAGCGCGCCCGGATCGGCGCCAGCAGCTCGACGACAGCCTCGGCGACGTCCGCCTTGAAGTCGCCGTAGCCGGCGCCCTCGTAGCGTGACTCGATCGCTTCGGGCTCCTCCCCTGTGGCGACGGACATGATCGAGATCAGGTTCTCGATCCCTTCCTTGCCCTCGCCACGGCGCACTTCGCGGCCAGAGTCGGTGACAGCGCTTTTGATCTTCTTCCGGATCACGTCTGGTTCGTCGAGCATCTGAACGGTGCCCTGCGCCGTCCCGCCGGTCGTCGACATCTTCTTCGTCGGCTCCTGGAGATCGAGGATCTTCGCGCCGAGCTTCGGAGTCACTACCTTCGGCACGACGAGCGTCTCGCCGTAGCGCGAGTTGAACCGCTCCGCGATGTCGCGCGTCAGCTCCACGTGCTGGCGCTGGTCCTCGCCGACCGGGACCGCGTCGGTCTGGTAGAGCAGGATGTCGGCGGCCTGCAGAACGGGATAGGTGAAGAGCCCGACGGAGATGAACTCCTGCTGCTCGCTCTTGTCCTTGAACTGAACCATCCGCCGGAGCTCGCCGAAGCTCGCGACCGTCGAGAGCAGCCAAGCACCCTGGGCGTGGTCCGGATTGTGGCTCTGGACGAACAGCGTGCAGCGGTCCGGCTCGAGGCCAGAGGCTATGAGCAGCGCCGCGAGCGACAGCGTCGACTCCCTCAGATCCTCAGGGTCGTAGGCCACCGTGATCGAGTGCAGATCGACGATGCAGATGACGGGCTCCGCCTCTTCCTGGGAAGCGACGTATTGCCGAATCGCCCCGATGTAGTTGCCGAGGTGCTTCTCGCCCGTGGGCTGGATGCCGCTGAAGATCCGCATTGGACGGACAAAAGTATCCTGGTTCCATGGCTGTGGTCGAGCGACTTGCGATCGTCGGCACCGGGCTCATCGGTGCCTCGGTGGGACTTGCGGCGCGCGCCGCCGGAGTGGGGGACGTGCGCGGCTGGGACGTCGATCCCGCTGCGCTGGCCATCGCGGTCGAGCGCGAGGCCGTCGACGCTGCGGGCTCGCTCGGCGCCGCCGTCTCGGACGCCGAGCTGGTGATCGTCGCGGCGCCGGTGGCGGCGCTGCCGGCGCAAGTGGCGGCCGTGCTCGAGGCAACGGGCGTCGGGACGACCGTGTCGGACGTGGGCTCGACGAAGACGCCGGTCACGCGCGCAGTGAGCGACGGTCGTTTCATCGGCGGGCATCCGGTCTGCGGCTCGGAAACCCACGGTCCGGCCCACGCGAGCGGCGGCCTGTTTCGCGGGGCGACCTGGTTCCTCACGCCGGACGCGACGACGGATCCGGAGCGCTACCGGACGCTGCACGGTTTCGTCGCATCGCTGGGCGCCGTCCCCGTTGCCGTCGATCCAGAGGCGCACGATCGCCTGGTTGCGCTCACGAGTCATCTCCCGCATGCGCTCGCGAACGTGCTCCTGAACCAGGCGGGTGCCTCGCGGGTCGACGGACACGAGCCGCTCGCGGCCGCAGGTGGCTCCCTCCGCGACATGACGCGCGTTGCGGGAGCCAATCCGCGGATCTGGGTCGACATCTTTCTCGACAACGCCGAGGCTCTCGCAGCCGCGCTCGCCGAGCATCGTCGCCGGATCGAGCAGGTCGAGCGAGCGCTGGCCGAGGGAGATGCCGGCTTCCTCGCGCGGTGGATCGGAGAAGCGTCGGACAACCGGCGCCGCATGCTCGCCGATGCGTACGAGGAGCCCGGCATGCTGCAACGGCTTCGCGTGCACGTGCCCGACCGTCCCGGGGTCCTCGCGGGCATCACGCAGGCGCTCGGAGCGGAGCGGATCAACATCGAGGACTTCGAGCTGCAACATCTCTCGCGCGAGCGCGGCGGCACGCTCACGCTGCTCGTCGGCGGCGAGGACGAAGCCGTGCGGGCGGCCGCGATCCTGGAAGCGCAGGGCTACCACGTCGTCATCTCGCCTGTCCTCGAATGAGGACGTCGACGTGGGCGTGACTCGAGTCGAGCCTGTGGGATCGGTCGCGGGCCACATCGCGGTCCCCGGGGACAAGTCGGTCTCGCACCGTGCGGTGCTCATCGGCGCGCTGTCCGACGGCGAGACGCACGTGCGCGGCTTCGGGCGCTCCGCCGACACAGAGTCGACGATCGCTGCCGTGGGTGCGCTCGGCATCCAGGTCGACGAGGTGGCCGACGACGAGCTCGTCGTCCACGGCGTCGGGTTGCGCGGCCTGCAGGAGCCTGACGCTCCGATCGACGCAGGCAACGCGGGCACGTTGATGCGGCTCCTCCCGGGAATCCTCGCCGGCCAGGAGGGGCGCTTCGAGCTCACGGGCGACGACTCGCTGCGCACGCGACCGATGGACCGCATCGCCGAGCCGCTGAAGCGAATGGGCGCGCGCATCGAGACGACGAAGGGCCTTCCGCCGGTCGTCATCGAGGGGACCGACGCGCTCAAAGGAATCGAGTACGTGCTCCCGATGGCGAGCGCGCAGGTGAAGTCCGCGATCCTCCTGGCAGGGCTCAACGCGAACGGAACGACCACCGTGGTCGAGCCCGCGCCGACCCGCGATCACACCGAGCTGATGCTGGCGACAGCCGGAGCCCGCATCCAGCGGCGACCGAAATCCGTCTCGATCGACCCGGCAGGAAGCCTCCACCTCGCCGAAGTCACTGTCCCCGGGGACTTCTCCGCGGCGGCTCCGTTCATCGTTGCCGCGACGCTGCTCGCCGGCTCCGAGTTGACGATCCACGACGTCGGCCTCAATCCGCGCCGCACCGGCCTGCTGGACGTGCTGGAACGCATGGGCGCGCGTGTCATCGTCTTCAACCGCCGGAAGGTCGGCGGCGAGCTGATCGGAGACCTCGAGGTGCACTCGGCGGAGTTGACTGCGGCGGACGTGACGGAGGAGGAGGTGCCGCGGCTGGTCGACGAGCTGCCGCTCTTCGCCCTGGCCGCCGGCGTCGCGCGCGGCGTCAGCCACGTGAGCGGAGCCGGTGAGCTTCGTCTCAAGGAGTCGGACCGCATCGAAACAGTGACGGAAGGGCTACGGACACTGGGCGTCCGCATCCAGCCTCGCGACGATGGGTTCGAGGTGAGAGGCGTGCCTTCACGTCCGAACGGCGGTCAGATGCCGTCGAAGGGGGACCACCGCATCGCGATGCTCGGTGCCGTCGCCGGAGTCGTTTCCCGCGACGGAGTCGAGGTCGAGGGCAGCGACGTCGTGGCTATAAGCTTCCCCGGGTTTTTCGACCTTCTCCACTCGGTTTCCAGACGATGATTGTCGCCATAGACGGCCCCGCAGGGGCAGGAAAAAGCACGGTCGCGCGGCAGCTCGCCGAGCGCCTCGGCTTCCGCTACCTCGATACCGGCGCGATGTACCGCGCGCTGACGTGGCTCGCGATGCAACGCAGCCTTCCGCTCGGAGACGGTGAGCCGCTCGGAGAGCTCGCGCGCGCGAACCCCGTCACGTTCGACGACGCCGGGCGCGTCTCGATCGCGGGCACCGACGTCACCTCTTCCATCCGCGAATCGCGCATCGACCGGCAGGTCCCGGTCGTCGCGCGGCACCCCGCGGTGCGGGCGGTGATGCGTGAGCGCCAGCGCGAGCTCGGCCAGCAGGGCAACGTCGTCATCGAAGGACGGGACATCGGCACCGTCGTCGCTCCCGATGCCGAGGTGAAGATCTACCTCAACGCCGATTCGGCCACGCGCGCACGTCGCCGTCAGTCGGAACGCCCGGACATCGGCGGCGACGCACTCGCGACGGATCTCCGTCTCCGTGACGAGAGCGACGCGGTTCGCATGCAGCCGGCTCCCGACGCGGAGCGGATCGACACGACCGAGCTCGAGGTCGACGACGTCGTGACCCGGATCGAGCAGCTCGTGCAAGAGCGGCTCGCAGCGTCGCAGCGGTGAACCGGACGCAGGTCGTCCAAGTGGCCGCGCGGCCGTTCTTCGACGGGGCCGTACGGCTCGTCACGCCGCTGCGCGTGTACGGCAAGGACCGCATCCCTGCGAACGGGTCCCTGGTGCTCTGCTTCAACCACTTTTCGTGGCTCGATCCCTGGGCGATCGGGGCCCAGGTACCGCGGACGCTCTACTACGTCGCCAAGCAGGAGGCGCACGACAATCCGATCATCGGACCGCTGATCCGCACCTTCGGCACGATCGCGGTGCGCCGAGGTGAGTCCGACCGCGAAGCGGTCCGCATCATGCGCGACATCGTGCACCGCGGAGACGCGCTCGGGATGTTCCCCGAGGGCACACGGCAGGAGCGCGAGCCGGGCCCCGTCATGCCCGGGGCCGCCATGATCGCCGTCCAGGAGGGCGCACCCGTGGTCTGCGGCGCCATTCACGGCTCGCAGTACTGGCGCTTCGGCAACTTTCACCCCGTCTCGATCGCGTTCGGCGAGCCTCTCGACGTGAGCCAGCATCTGCGCAACTCGAAGGGATACCGCGCGGCAGCGCTTGAGATTCAGCAGGAGCTCAGACGGCTGTGGGAGTTCCTCGTCACGACGCACGAGCAGGGCCGGCCGCGCGTCGCGACCCCGCCGCGATGAGTAGCGAACAGGGGCCGCTGCACGGAACGGTCGCCATCGTCGGCTTTCCGAACGTCGGCAAGTCGACGCTGATCAACCGGCTCACCGGTTCGCGTGCGGCCGTCGTGCACGAGACCTCGGGCGTGACGCGCGATCGCAAGGAGCTGATCGGCGAGTGGAACGGCAAGCGTTTCCTGCTCATCGACACGGGCGGCGTCGACATCGCCGACCAGTCGCCGATGACGAAGTCCATCGCGGCGCAGGCCAAGCAAGCGGTCGGCGAGGCCGATCTCGTCCTCTTCGTCGTCGACGCGAGCGCCGGAGTGACGCCCGGGGACGAAGAGGTAGCGGACATCCTTCGACGCGCGCGCAAGCCCGTGCTGCTGATCGCGAACAAGATCGACGATCCCGCGCAGGAGAGCCTTGCGCTCGACCTGCACCGGCTCGGTCTCGGCGAGCCGCGGCCCTTCTCCGCATTGCACGGGCACGGCAGCGGCGACCTCCTCGACGTGATCGTCGAGCAGCTTCCCGGCACCGGGCGCGAGGAGACTCCCGACGATGCGATCCGCGTCGCGATCCTAGGGCGGCCGAACGTCGGCAAGTCCTCGCTGCTGAATGCGATTCTCGGCCAGGACCGCGTGATCGTGTCGGAGACGCCGGGCACGACCCGTGACTCGATCGACACCGTCTTCGAACGAGGCGATCGCACGTTCGTCTTCGTCGACACTGCGGGCATCCGCCGCAAGCGCCGCCACCGCCAGGGGATCGAGTACTACTCGGAGCTGCGCGCACGGGAAGCTGCCGAGCGCGCCGACATTGCGCTCATCCTCGTCGACACCTCGGAAGGCCTGGTCGACCACGATCTCACTGTCGCCGACATCGCGCGCAAAGCGCAGGACTCGACCATCGTCGTGCTCTCGAAATGGGATGCAACGACGCTCGGGATCGAAGACATCAGGCCCGAGCTCGAGCGGAGGCTGCGCCAGCGTCCTCCGCACGTCGCCGTGTCCGCCAAGACGGGCCGCGGGGTCGAGCGGCTGCTGGACGCGATCGAGAAGCTCTACGACAAGCACGTGGCCCGCGTTCCGACAGCCGAGCTCAACCGTTTCCTCGCGGAGCTCCGCGAGAAGCGCCAGCCCCCGTCGCGCGAGGGCCGGAGCCTGAATTTGCTCTACGGGGCGCAGGTGTCCGCCCGCCCGCCACGGTTCCGCTTCTCGGTCAACGATCCGACGCTGGTCACGCGCGACTACGGCTACTGGGTGGAGAACCAGCTACGGGACCGCTTCGAGCTCGAAGGCGTGCCGGTCACGATCGACTTCGTTCCGAATTAGGCGCCGACTTGGCGGCGCCGCACAGAGGCCGCGGGGGCTACGCCCGCGTGGCCGTCGTTCGAAGCGAGATGTGCAGCACCTCTCCGTGCTCGACGAAGCCCGCGCGTGCATAGATCCGCGCCTCGTCCGGGCCGGCAGCCATCAGGAAGGCGGTCAGGCCGCGGTCGAGCGCTGCCTGGGCCAGCCAGCCGGCCATCGCGGCGGCGATGCCTCGCCGTCTGAACGTTTCGCGGACCCCGATCGACGTCAGCTCGGTGACGCCGTCGTGCGGCGCAACGCACAAACCTCCTCCGGCCGGC
>CATPAS010000202.1 GCA_955652075.1 uncultured Gaiellaceae bacterium
ATGAAGCCGGCCGTGGCGGGGGCGGTTAGGGGGGTCTCGGCGAACCATGAGTAGTTGGGTGGGGCGTAGGGGGGGTCGTCCGCGTTCCCTCCCGCCGCGAGCACGTCGGCGCCCGCCTGCGCGGTCAGCGGATGTCCGGCTGCGACTGCCCCTCTCATGCGTGAAGGGTAGCCCGGTATCGGTCGCAACCTGGTGGATTTCGGGCTTGGCAGTCTTGTGATCCGGCAACGCGAACGCAGTTGCCGATTCCCTCGCTGGTAGGCGGCGACGGTCACGCAGTCGCTCCAGTGGATCTCGGCGGCCCTGCCCAAAACGGCTGGGGTCAGACCCTGGCCTTTCGAGACGGTGGCCTTGGAACGCGCCCCGATGTGTGGAGTCAGCCGCCGGCGACTCTGGCCAGCGGCACTTCGTCGTCGTCCGAGGTGCCGGCCTCGACGAATCTGCGGAATGCGGGCTGGGCGACCTTCCGCCGAAGTGCGAAGAGATCGAGCACGTCGTCGATGTCCAAGAAAGGCGGACCAGCTTCCAGACCGGCAAGGGCGCGAAAGCTTCCCCAGCGCCAGGATTCCGGGCGCCTGCAGAGCCCGGCACGCACAGGATTCAGCGCCACATACCGGTGGGCTTCCAGGAGGTGCTCGTCAGAAACGATGAGGACGGAACCAAAGCGGCGCCCAAACAAATGCCCGCGTCGACCGTACTTCCAGTTGAACCACCCCGCGTACGAGCCGCACAGATGCTGCATCCCGCGCGAGAGCGTCGGCGCAGGCGTCGTGACGATGAGGTGGAAGTGAGTGCCCATCAGGCAATACGCCCCACAGCTCCACTGGTAACACTCGGCAATCGCCTCGAGCAGCGCGAGCAGCCGCTTCCGGTCAGCCGGCTCCCTGAAGACACGTTCCTTCTCAACGGCTAGAGCAGCGATGTGATGGGTGGCGCCGGCAATGTCGATCCGCGTCGGTCTGGGCATACACCGAAGCTAGCTCGCGCAATAACGGGCCGGCCCTCGGGCGCGAGGATTGCCGCGGTCTCGTCACACACCTGGCCCAAACGGCTGGGGTCAGACCCTGGCCTTTTGGGACGCACCGAGCCGCGTTCCAGCTTGACCCCCGGGGCGGCGAGGGTTCTAATCGTCAAGGCGGGTCCGGGCGGCAAAGGAGACCATGGTGATGAAAGGCGAAGAGCTGATCGAGCGGCGAGTCAGCCGTGAAGACTTTCTCAAGCTGGGGGCGGCCGCTGGTGCGGCTGGACTGATTGCAGGACGCGCAGGCGCGGCGGATGCGGCGCGCTCACACTTGGAAAAGGAGAGCGGCCGGCTGCAGGTGCTCGACTGGCCGGGATACGGGAACGACGGCGGGCAAGCCATGTTTGCCCAGTACGTGAAGAAGTACCCGCAGAACAAGCCGCAGTTCACGGTCATGACCAACGAGTCGGATGCGCTCGCGAAGATGCACGCCGGACTCAAGCCTGACCTCTTCCGACCCTACGTCGGCTGGGTCAAGTACTTCGCGACCAGCGGCCTCGTCCAACCGTGGGATCCGAAGCTGATCACGAACTTCAAGGACCTGAACCCCCTCATGGTCAAGGCCGGCCAGTATCAAGGCAAGCAGTGGGGGATTCCGGCCGACTGGGGTTTCGACGCGATCCTTTACAGAACCGACAAGGTGCACCCGAAAGCCGACTCGTGGGGTCTCTTGTTCGATGAGCGCTACAAGGGGAAGATCGCCTGGTTCGACGACCTCGGAATGCTCGTGATGGCGGGCTTCTACCTCGGCTTCAAGGATCCTTACAAGCAAACGGACGCTCAGCTCCAACGAGCCCAGAAGCTGCTCATCTCCAAGAAGCATGTCGCCCGGACGATCTGGTCCTCGGAGACAAGCCTGGACAATGACTTCGCGGCCGGCGACCTCTGGATCGCGTACGCCTGGCCGAACGACTGGGTGATCATGAAGAAGAAGGGCCTGAAGGTTCGGTACATGCACCCGAAGGAGGGACCGATCTCCTGGGTCGGCATGTTCATGCTCGGCAAGGGGACTCCGCGCCCCCACCTCGCTCACGCCTACGTCGATGCTTGGAGCTCAGTGAAGTCCGCGAAGTGGCTCGAGGACAACTACGGCTACGGCGAAGCGAACACGAAGGCGCGGCCGGCGTCGAGCGACCTCCTGCGCGCGCTGCAGCTGACCAACCCGAGGGCCGTCGCGGAGCCGAACGCGCACTTCGACCGCGACATCCCCCGACGAGCGGTCTACGCCAAGAAGTGGGAAGAGGTGAAGGCCGCCTGACGAGCGGTCTCTGAGAAACGAGGTGGCCGGCCGCAGGCGCAGGCGTCTCGACCTGACGACGCCGGGCCTGCTCGGCCTGCCCCTGGCCTGGCTCGTTGCTTTTTTCCTGGTCCCAATCGGGATCGTCGGCGCCTACAGCATCGACGTCTTCTCGATCTTTCCGGGGAAGCATCCCGTGACGCTCGCGGGCTGGCACGACTTCGTGCACAGCGCCGTCTACCTCAAGCTCTTCTGGAAGTCCGTGAGGATGTCGCTGATCGTGTCGGCGCTGGTGGTCCTGCTCGCGTACCCGCTCGCCTACTACCTCGCACTGAGCGGCACGAAGCGGAAGTACATCCTCCTCCTGATCCTGATCGCGCCGTTCCTGACGAGTTACCTGCTGCGCGTGCTGGCGTGGAAGGTCATCCTCGGCAGCAACGGCGTCGTGAACTCGTTGCTCTACTGGCTCGGGCTCAGGTCGCACGACAATCCGGTGTCACAGCTCCTCTACAGCAGGTTCGCGGTGATGCTCGTCCTCGTCTACGTCTGGCTTCCCTTCGTCGCGCTGCCGATCTTCGTTTCGCTCGAGAGCCTCGACCAGCGCCTGCTCGAGGCGGCGGCCGACCTCTATGCGAGCCGGTGGCAGGCATTCCGGCGCGTGACGTTGCCGCTGAGCGTGCCCGGGATAATCGCCGCCTTCCTCTTCGTCTTCATCCCGACCGTCGGCGAGTTCGTCACGCCGTCGCTCGTCGGCGGGACGTCCGGCTACATGTACGGGAACCAGATCTCCGACCTGTTCGGCACCGGGTTCCCGGACTGGCGGACCGGCTCGGTGCTCGCGCTCTTCCTGCTCGGCGTCGTCGCAGCGCTTACGGGCGTGTTCGCACGGTTCCTCGGCATGCGGCAAACGGCGGCGCGCTGATGGACGCCGCCATGTCGAAAAGCGGACGCCGGCTGCTGAGGGGCCTCTTCGGTCTCGTCGTCGTGTTCCTCTACGCGCCCATCGCCATTCTGCTCGTGTTCTCGTTCAACAACTCCGAGCTGCCGTCGTTCCCGCTGAGCGGGTTCACGCTTACGTGGTACCGGCAGTTCGTCCACGACCCGGAGCTGATCGGGTCGCTGGAGACCAGTGCGATCGTCGCAGCGCTCTCCAGCGTCGGCGCGGTCGTGCTTGGCACGCTCGCCTCGATCCCGCTCGCACGCCGCCGCTTCACGGGGAAGGCGGCCGCCTCGGCGCTGCTGCTCAGCCCGCTCGTCGTCCCGTATGTCGTCCTCGGAATCTCGCTGTTGCTCCTCTTCCATGCGGTCGGCGTGCCTCGGACGATCATGACGGTGGTCATCGGGCACATTGTCATCAGCCTGCCCTACACGCTCCTCGTGCTGATACCGCGGCTGGAGCAGATCGACGTCGCCCTCGAGGAGGCGGCCTACGACCTCGGAGCAAACCGAGTGCAGACGTTCCGCTTGATCATCTTGCCGCTGATTCTGCCGGCGGTCGTGTCGGCATTCCTGATCTCGTTCACGACTTCGTTCGACGAGTACGCGATTGCCTCTTTCGTCGCCGGTACGAGGGCGACGTTCCCGCTCTACCTCTACGGCGCGCTGCGCTTCCCGAACCGGCTGCCCGAAGTGATCGCGGTGGCCGTGGTGGTGATGACGGTGTCGCTCATCGTGGTCGTCGGCGCGGAGCTCGGACGGCGCGTCGCCGAGCGGCGTCTCGAAGCCCTGGCGAGTTAGAGGGAGGGCCCAGCGCCAGCCGCCTGGCGCGGGCCCTCGTCGTGGCGAGTCCGCAGCTCTTGGGTCCGACCTATGCCCAGTAGATGCGCGTTGAGGCCGCCGCTTTCGCTGTGCCCGCGAAGTTCACTCGAACGAGTTACGACTAGCGCACAATTGGCCTGGTGACCGGCATCCTCGCGACCCTTGCGCTGTCTCTGGCGGTGACGTTTCCGCACGGGACGGCGACGATCCGCACGCCGGCTCGCAGCGTCCACGTGCGCGTCGAGATCGCCGAGACGCTGGCGCAACGGGAGCGGGGCCTCAGCGGCCGGCGTACGCTCGCACCGAACGCAGGAATGGCGTTCCTGTGGAAGAGCGACGTCCACGAGCGCTTCTGGATGAAGAACACGTACGTGCCGTTGTCGATCGCGTTCTGGGGCAAGCGCGGTCGGATCCTGCGGATCCTCGACATGTCCCCGTGCCGGCTCGTCCCTTGCAAGATCTACGACCCGAAGATCGCGTTCCGCGGCGCGCTGGAGGTGAACCGCGGCGCGTTCGGGCGGTGGGGCGTGCGCCCCGGCGCGTTCGTCACGATCCGCCGCTAGCTTGACATTTTAGCGTCTGGTTGAATAACCTGGCGGCGATGTCGCGCGAGCTCGTGAGCCCAGATGCGTTCCACGCGATCTCGGAGCCCAACCGGCGTGTGCTGCTGGACGCTCTTCGCGAAGGGGAGCAACCGGTGGGAACATTGGTCGAGGCAGCAGGGCTGTCCTATTCGCTCGTCTCTCAGCATCTGAAGGTCCTGCTGGATTCCGGAGTCGTGGCGCGGAGGCCGGACGGCCGGCAGCGCATCTATCGACTCGAAGCCGCCCCGCTTCGCGCGGTGCACGATTGGACCGCCGAGTACGAGCGGTTCTGGCAAGAGCGGATCGTGCGGCTGCGGCACCACCTGGGCGAGCGGTGAATCTCGATCTCGTTTACGAGGAGCTGCTGCCGCACACGGTCGACGCCGTGTGGGGCGTGCTGACGGATGCGGCGTCGATCTCGGCGTGGCTGATGCGGACCCCTGACTTCCAGCCGGTTGTGGGCGCCCGTTTCAGGCTGAAAACGCAGCGGCTCTCGGAAAGCGGCTGGGTCGAAGCCGAGGTGACCGAACTCGACCCACCCAGGCGAATGGTCTGGGCCTGGTCGGTCGCCCACGATGCTCAACTCACGACGGTGACCTTCGAGCTGACGCCGGAAGACGAAGGGACCCGCTTGAAGCTCACACACGTCGGCGAGATCGATCCGTTTGTCGGCACCCTGCTCACGGAAGGCTGGCCGGGCAGGCTCGAATTGCTAAGGAGGTCTCTTGACTGAAATGCATCAGGTCGTCGCCCATGATGCGTGGATCAACGCGCGCACGGCGCTCTTGGCCAAAGAAAAGGAATTCACACGCCTGCGCGACGAGCTGAGCAGGCAGCGACGCGATCTGCCGTGGGAAGTCGTCGACAGGGAGTACATCTTCGACGGACCGACAGGCAAACAGTCCCTATCCGACCTCTTCGACGGGCGGAGCCAGCTGGTCGTCTATCACTTCATGTTCGATCCGAGCTGGGAGGAAGGCTGCCCGCACTGCTCGTTCTGGGCCGACAGCTTCGACCCGAACGTCGTGCATCTCAAGGCGCGCGACGTGACGATGACCGCCGTCTCGAGAGCTCCAGCCGAGAAGCTCGCGCGCTACCAGAAACGAATGGGATGGACGTTTCACTGGGTCTCATCGTTCGACAACGACTTCAACTACGACTACGGGGCCTCGTTCAGGCCGGAGCAGGAGGCGTTCTACAACTATGAGCTGAAAGGCGAGCTCTCTCCCGATCGGGAGGGGATGAGCGTGTTCTTCAAGGACAGCGAAGGGACGATCTTCCACACCTACTCGAGCTATGCGCGCGGGATCGACCTCCTGAATGCCGCCTACAACTACCTCGACCTCGTCCCGAAGGGACGAGACGAGGAAGGCCGCCCACCGCAGTTCTGGGTGCGTCGCCGTGACGAATACGACCGCTGAGCCCAACCGCTTTGCCGGGCTTGTGCTTGTGACGCGTTAGTTCCGCAGGAACGACGGCGGCTCGAGCTCGTCGTCGCCTGCGGTGAGCGCACTGACGAGGCTCGGAGCTCGCGAACCGCTGCGGCCCGTGCCGCCCAGGCCGGTGGCGATCACCGTCACCCACACCTGGCCGGTGAGGCGGTCGTCGATCGTGGCGCCGAAGATGATCTGCGTGTCGTCGGTCGCGGTCTGCTTGATGACTTCGGCAGCCTCGTTCACCTCGAGCAGCGTCAGATCGTCGCCGCCGGCGATCGAGAGCAGGATGCCGCGCGCACCATGGAGCTCGGTATCGATCAGCGGCGAGCGCAGCGCACGCTCGGCCGCCTCACGCGCACGGTTTTCCGTGCCCGACGAGAACCCGATTCCCATCAGTGCGGTGCCGGAGCCTTCCATGACCGTGCGCACGTCCGCAAAGTCGAGATTGATCAGACCCGGCAGTGTGATCAGGTCGCAGATGCCCTGCACGCCCTGGCGCAGCACGTCGTCGGCGATCTTGAACGCGTCGAGCATCGAGGTCGAGCGGTCGAGCACCTCCAGCAGCCGGTCGTTCGGGATCACGATCGTCGTGTCGCACTCGCGCCGCAGCGCGTCGACGCCGGTTTCGGCCTGCCCGCGCCGCTTCGTGCCCTCGAACTTGAACGGCGTCGTGACGATGCCGACCGTGAGGGCGCCGAGACTCTTCGCGATCTTCGCGACGATCGGCGCCGCGCCGGTCCCGGTGCCGCCACCCTCCCCAGCTGTGACGAACACCATGTCCGCGCCGCGAAGCGCGTGCTTGATCTGGTCGTAGCTCTCCTCCGCCGCGGCCTTCCCGACCGTCGCCTCGGAGCCGGAGCCGAGCCCCTGCGTCAACTCCCGGCCGATGTGGATCTTCGTCTCCGCGTCGGAGATCTGCAGCTGCTGCACGTCGGTGTTGACCGCGACGAATTCGACCTGGTTGATGCCCGCGTCGATCATCCGGTTGACCGCGTTCAGCCCGGCGCCGCCGACGCCGACGACCTGAATCTTCGCGAGGTACGACCCCAGCTGTCCCGCGCGCGCGTGATGCAGACGCGGCGCCGGCTCCGGCATCGGCTCGATGTAGCGCGTGACCGGCGGCTCGGGAATGTACGCCGGCGGCGGAGTCGGTTCAGGTACCGGCTCGGGGAGCGACGCCTCAGGAACGGGATCGGGACGCGGCGGTGCCGGCGTCTCGACCTCGTCCTCCCACGTCGGAACATGCTCGACGGTCGACTCGTGCGGCTCTTCGGCAGGCGCGCTCGGCGCTCCCTGTTCCTGCTGGCGCTGTGCCGCCTCGGTTGCCTTGAAGAGCTCCGCGAG
>CATPAS010000203.1 GCA_955652075.1 uncultured Gaiellaceae bacterium
CCGCGTGTCTTCGCGGTGTTCGTGAGGATGCGGAAGATCCATGTCTTCAGCGAGGAACGCCCCTCGAAGCGGTCGATCCCGTTCAAGACGGCGAGCCAGGTCTCCTGGACGACGTCTTCGGCAAGAGCAGCGGTCGGCACATACATTCGCGCGACGCGCAGGAGCGACGGGCTCAATGCCCGGATCAGCTCCATGAAGGCCTCCTCGTCGCCCGCGCGCAGGCGTTCGACGAGCTCCGCGTCGCCTGCGTCATACACCCGCGCGACTGTAACGGAGCCTCGCGGCGTGAGACAGTTCGCCCATGAACTCCGACCGCTACGACCTCATCGTCATCGGGTCAGGCTCGGCGGCGCGGGACGGCGCCGGCAAGGCGGCGCGTGAGCACGGCGCGCACGTCGCATTGATCGAGCACTGGCTCTGGGGCGGCTCCTGCCCCAACGTTGCGTGCCGCCCGACGAAGGCCTACGTCGTCGCCGCCGAGTTGATGCACGACGTGCAGAACCATGCGGCCGAGCGTGGGATCGATGTGCCCGAGCCGACGATCGACCTCTCCCGGACACGCCGGTGGAAGGACTCGCTTCTTCGTGACCAGCAAAGCTGGATTCAGGTGGTCACCGACGCAGGCTACGGCGTGATCCCGGGAACTGCGGCCTTCGTCGATGCGCAGACCGTCCGCGTCGGCGACCGCGAGCTGACAGGCGAAAAGATTCTCGTCGCAAGCGGCAGCCGCACGGCCGTCCCTTCGATTCCTGGGATCGAGCAGATCGAGTGGATCGACCACGTCAGCGCGCTCGAGTTGGACGAGGTACCCGAGTCTCTGCTCGTCGTCGGCGCGGGTCCCGTCGGGCTCGAGTTCGCGCAGATCTTCGCGCGCTTCGGGTCGCGCGTGACGATCGTGAACACCGGCCCGCAGATCGCGGCACGCGCAGACGCGGAGGCGGCGGGTGAGTTGCAAGCCGCGCTGGAGGACGAGGGAATCGAGGTCGTGCTGAACAGCGGCGTCGACTCCTTTGCGCGCAGCGGCAACGCCGTCGAGGCGACGGTGGGCGGACGCACGGTCAAGGTGTCGCACGTCCTGCTCGCCTCGGGCCGCCTACCGAACGTCGAGGAGCTCGAGCCCGACCGCATCGGCCTGGAGGTCGGTCGCGGCGGCATCGCCGTCGACGACCGCCAGCGCACGAATGTCGACGGCGTCTGGGCCGCAGGCGACGTCGCGGCCGGCCCGATGCTGACGCCAATTGCGCAGTACCAGGCCCGCATCGCGGTCGAAGACATGTTCGGCAACGGCTTCCGGCGTGCGGACTACTCGGCGCTGCCAACTGCCGTCTTCACGGACCCGGAACTCGGCGGCGTCGGGCTGACAGAGGCTGAGGCAGGGCAGCAAGGGCACGACGTCGGCATAGTCACGCATCCGCTGCCGGCCGTCACGCGGGCGCAGTACACACGTGCGAAGCACGGCCTCTACAAGATCGTCTTCGATCGCGAGACTCGCCGTGTGCTCGGCGTCCACGTCGTGTCACGCGCGGCAAGCGACATAGTCGGCAGCATCGCTCCGGCACTCAAGCTTGGTCTCACGGTGGACGACCTCGCTTTCATGCATCACGTCTATCCGAGTTACAGCGAAGGCCTCAAGGCCGCAGCCGAGAAGGCGCAAACTCCGACGAGCGCAGCGAAGTCCTGACCAACTACCCGTGGAGAGTGCGGCGGCACCTTCCTCGAAAGTTGAGCGAGAGGCCGGGGCAGGCGTTCCGGCCTCTCGCTCGTGTGCTTCCGCGTACCGTGCTGGCCTACGGTTCCGGCGGAAGCAGGCCCCCAGGGGTACGGGGCCAGTCTGGGCGGCCGAGAGTCACGGCTGCCGCCCGAGTTTGACGTCGAGGTGGATCCGGCTCGTTCCGCGGAAAACCTCGAGCTTGATCGTGTCGCCCGGCTTCTTCGTGGCGATGAGGTCGACGAGGCGGTCGATCGACGGGACCGGCTGGCCGTCTAGCTTGACGATCACGTCGCCGCCGGCCGGCCAGCTCTCCCCTTCGACCGTCACCTGGTTCGTCGCGGGCTTCAAGCCGGCTTTGGCAGCTCCCGTACCGGGTCGTACCGAAGCGACGAGCACACCGCTCGTGACGGGTAGGTGGAAAAGCCGCCCGATACTCGGCTGGAGCGTCTTGCCCTCGATCCCGAGGAACGGATGCTGGACCTTGCCGTTCTTGATCAGCTCCGCGACGACGTCTTTGACGGTATTGATCGGGATCGCAAAACCGATGCCGACGTTGCCCTGACTCTGGCCACCCGTCTCGATCTGCGCGTTGACGCCGATCACCTCACCCTGCGCGTTCAGGAGTGGGCCGCCGGAGTTGCCGTGATTGAGCGCCGCGTCGGTCTGGATGACGTGTGAGATCGAGAGTTGGTTGGGCGCTTCGATCCGCCGCTGCACGGCGCTCACGATCCCGGAGGTGACGGAGCGGTCGAGGCCGAACGGATTGCCGATCGCGATCACCTGGTCGCCGACGCGCACGGACTCCGAATTGCCGAGCGGCAGAGGTTTGAGTGCACGCGACTTGACCTGGACCTGCAAGACGGCGCTGTCGGTTGACGGGTCGACCCCGACCACCGTCGCTTTGAAGCGCTCGTTGTTCGAGAAGCTCACCTGAATCGCGTTCGCACCACGGACGACGTGGTAGTTCGTGACGATGTGGCCGGCCTTGTCGATGACGAAGCCGGAGCCGAGCGCGCGCTGAGTCTGACTCGTTCCGAACGGGTTCCCGAAGAAGGCGGACGACTGCTGGACGCGCGACGTCGTGTCGATGTGCACCACTGCCGGCGCGGACGCGCGGTAGATCTCGTTGATCGACATCGCCTTGCCCTGTTGGAAGGCCACCGGGGCCGAGCTGAGGACCGCGTCCTGGCGGATGACGGTCGTGTGCTCACCCAACGTCCCCAACGCGGCCGCGCCGCCGAGCGCAACGCCGCCGCCCAGAAGAGCAACGGCGAAGAGCCCGGCGGCGCGGCTCCGGAGGTTGAGGGAATGATGCACTCTTCGTTTCTATAGAGGGCAGGCTTAATGCACGGTTGCGCTCCGTTAAGGGCGGATTAAGTCTTGTAAGGACGGCCGGTTTGGCCACGGCGCCGAGCCACCTTTACACGGCTCTAAAGAGGCGTTTCCTAGGGTAAGGGTCGAAATTGCCCACACCACGACTGATGAGGGGGAAGCGCATGAGTGTGCTCAAGAGGTTCAGTCCGTCGCCCGCGATGGTCATTGCATGTCTCGCGCTTTTGCTGGCGCTCGGCGGGACCGGTTATGCGGCGATCAAGCTGCCGAGGAACAGCGTCACGACAGTGCAGGTGAAGGACTTCAGTCTGCTCGCGCGCGACTTCAAGCGTGGCCAACTGCCCGCCGGTCCGGTAGGCCCGACAGGCCCGACAGGCCCAGCCGGCCCGGCAGGCCCCGCCGGTCCCGCCGGTCCGAGCAGTTCGGCGTCGGTGAAG
>CATPAS010000204.1 GCA_955652075.1 uncultured Gaiellaceae bacterium
GCCTGACGCCTGACGTCGTGCTGCTCCGCCGCTGCCCGTGCGGCCGAGTTCGGACAGGGCAGCGCGGCCGCACGTCGCAGCGCTTCGACCAGCGCGTCCTCGTCGGCGGGATCGACGAGCACACCGGCGTCTGGAGGAACGAACTCGGGCGGCCCGCCGATCCGCGTGGCGACGACCGATCGCCCGCACGCCATCGCCTCGAGCACGGCCTGCCCGAATGGCTCGATCAAGCTGGGCTGGCAGACGACGTGCGCCGCAGCGATCTGCGCAGGGATCCTGTCGTACGGAAGCGCACCCGTGACCTCGATTCCCGGCCGGCCCTCGAGTTGTCCGCGTAGCGGCCCGTCGCCGACGAACGTGAGCGTTCCTTCGCCGAGCCGCTCGAACGCGTTCGCGAGCCGGAGCACGTTCTTCCGCTGAATCAGTGACCCGATGCAGAGGTAGCGCGACGGCGCCCCGGGCGCCGGCTGCACGGTGAAGCGGTCCAGGTCGACGCCCGAGTCGACAACCTCGATCTTGCCGCGCGCCTCCGGCACCTTCGCTTCCAGCTCGCGTCGCAGGTAGTCGGAGACGGCGACGATCGCGGCCGCGCGGCGCGCGACGAAACGCGTGGCGGCGCGAATGCCGGGCAGCCAGCCGACGTTGCGGACGTCGCGACCATGCGCGGTCACGACGAGCGGTGCACCCCCGACAAGCGCGCCGATCAGCCCGGTGGGCACGAGGAAGTGCGCGTAGACGACGTCGGGCCTGAAGCGTCGCGCCGTGCCGAGCGTCGCGCGCGCGAGCTTCAGGTACTTCACCTTGCTGCCGCCGCGCCGATCGAGGACCGCCCGCTCGACCTCGTGGCCGCGAGCGACGAGCTCCTCCTCGAGCCCGCGCACGAACACGCCGAGGTCGGGGTCGGTCGGCCCCGGGTACATCTGGGAGACGAGCAGGATCCTCATCCGCCCCTATACTCCCTGGCCGTGTGACGCGTCGTTGAACCGGCCCGCAGTCTCGTAGTTCCTCCAGGGAGGTTCCGACCCATTGTCTGAGTCAGTCGTCCACGTCAACGAGCTTACGAAGATCTTCAAGGTGCCCGAACGCGAGGCCGGGCTGCGCGCGGCCGCCAAGAGCCTCATCCGCCGCAAGACCCGTGACGTGCACGCAGTCGAGGGGATCTCCTTCGACATCGAGCCAGGCGAGGTCGTCGGCTTTCTCGGTCCGAACGGCGCGGGCAAGACGACGACTCTGAAGATGCTCGCGGGACTGCTCTATCCCACGAGCGGCGAGGCCCGGGTGCTGGGCCACGTTCCGTCGCGTCGCGAGAAGGACTATCTCCGCCGGATGACGATGGTGATGGGAAACCGCAACCAGCTGCAGTGGGACATCCCCGCGCTCGACTCCTTCGAGCTGAACCGTGCGATCTACCGCCTGCGCCGGGAGGACTATCTGTCAATGCGCGACGAGCTGGTCGAGCTCCTCGACGTCGGCGACCTCGTACGCAAGCCGGCTCGCAACCTCTCCCTCGGCGAACGAATGAAGGTCGAGATCGTCGGGTCGCTCCTCCATCGTCCGCTGGTGCTCTTCCTCGACGAACCGACGATCGGTCTGGACGTGACGATGCAGAAGCGCATCCGCACGTTTGTGGCGGAATACAACAAGCGTCACGGGGCCACCGTCCTCCTCACGAGCCATTACATGGCCGACGTCGAGGCTCTCTGCAAGCGCGTCATCGTCATCCACCACGGCCGGATCCTCTTCGACGGCGACCTCTCCAGTCTCGCGAACGAGTTCGCTGCGTACAAGACGATCGGCGTAGTGCTCGAGAACGGCGATGCACGACTCGACGAGTACGGCGAGGTCGTCCACCGCGATGGTGACCGTGCCACGCTGCGAGTGCCGAAGGCGGACACCTCGCGGGTTGCCGCGCGACTCCTGTCCGAGCACGAGGTGCTCGACCTGACGATCGAGGAGCCGCCGATCGAGGACGTGATCGAGATGGTGTTCGCCCAGTCGCGATGAGCAGCCAGGCCACACCCCTGCCCGAGGAGGGGCGCCTCCGGTCCCTCGTCGACTTCTACGGGACGATGATGCGGACCTCGGTCGTTTCACAGCTGCAATACCGAGTCGCGCAGTACTTCTACATGCTCGGGATGGTCGCCGAGCCGGTGATCTACCTGGTGGTCTGGTCGACGATCGCGCGGCAGCACGGCGGTGCGGTGAACGGGATCACGGCGGGCCAGTTCGCCGCGTACTACATCGTCTGGACGCTTGTCCGGAACATGAACATCGTTTTCGGCGCGCCGTTCTGGGAGTGGCGCATCCGGGAGGGTCGCCTGGCAGGCGACCTGCTTCGGCCGCTCAACATCCTCCACTACGACCTGGCGTTCTTCGCCGGCTGGAAGTTCGTAGTCGTGGGGTTGTGGATTCCGATCGCGGTCGGGCTGTCCGCAGTGTTCCACCCGGATTTGCATCCCTCCGCACTCGAGATCGTCGTTTTCATCGTCGCGATCTGGGGGGCTTACTTCGTGCGCAGCATGTTCCAGGCCACGATCGGGATGTTGAACTTCTGGACGACGCGCGGCGCCGCGGTCTTCGATCTCTACATGGCGACCGAGATGCTGCTCTCCGGCAGGCTTGTCCCGTTGCGGCTGATGCCGGGCTGGGTGCAGACGCTCGCGGACTTCCTGCCGTTCAAGTGGACGTTCGGCTTCCCGATCGAGTCCCTCGTAGGCAATCTCTCCACGCGGTCGCTCCTGCTCGGTCTCGGCGCCCAGGTGATGTGGACCGTAGTCGGCTACGTGCTGTTCACGTTCGCCTGGCGCGCGGCGATCAAGCGGTTCTCGGCGGTGGGCGGATGAACACGCTCCGAGTCTCCTGGCTCTACTTCAAGGTCGGCGTGATGAACGAGCTGCAGTACCGAGTGAACTTCTTCGTGCAGCTCTTCCAGTCGCTGATCCAGGTGGGCACGGGGCTCGTGATGCTGTCGCTCGTCTACTCGCACACCACGGAGCTCAACGGCTGGAAGGAATCGGAGCTGCTCTCCCTGCTCGGCGTTCAGATCCTGCTTGGCGGGTTCATCCACACGTTCATCCAGCCGAACATGGAAATGCTCATGCAGGATGTCCAGCAGGGAACGCTCGACTACACGCTGACGAAGCCGGAGGACTCACAAGTGCTGATCAGCGTCCGCCAGGTGCGGATCTGGCAGATCGTCGAGGTGATTTCCGGCCTGGTCCTGCTGATCGTCGGCATCACCGGAGTGGAGAGCTCGATCGGAGTCGTCGATGCGCTCGTCTTCGCGTTCGCACTCGGTGTCGGGTCCGTGCTCGTGTACTGCTTCTGGTTGATCCTGACAATCGGCGCGTTCTGGATCGTCCGCATGGAGCACGTGCTCGAGCTCTTCGAAGGGATCTACCAGACGGGACGGTGGCCCGTCGGCGTCTACCCGGGCTGGCTCCGCTACAGCGTGACGTTCCTGGTGCCTGTCGCCTTCGCCGTGACGGTTCCCGCAGAGGCGCTGACATCGAGACTTCACTGGCCGACGCTCGTCCTCTCCGTTGTATTCGGAGCGGCGCTGTTCGCGTTCACCCGCTGGTTCTGGCGCTTCGGCCTGCGCCATTACTCGGGCGCGTCCGCGTAAC
>CATPAS010000205.1 GCA_955652075.1 uncultured Gaiellaceae bacterium
CGTCTACACCTGGGACGGCGAGCGGATCTTCAAGATTGTGAGCTTCTTCCTGTTCCGCTACCGCGCTGGGCGGCTCGGCGACATTCCGCCGGAGCATGTCCACGAGGTGGCCGAGACGCGGTGGCTCCCGCTCGAGGAAGCGCCCCAGCTCCTCGCGTACAAGGGGGAGCGGGAAATGGCGGCAAAGGCGCTTGAGCGGCTCTCGCGTTAGGCTCCGCGCGTGAGCGAGCCGGAGAAAGAGGCGCCGATCCTCGAGGCCGAAACCCGCCTCCGGCGCGGGATTCGCTACTCGCACCGGACCGGGCTCTACGCCGCGCTCGTCGTGGCGATCGCGACCATCGTCTTCCTGATCCTGCTGATCGCCCAGAACACGAGGCGCATCAAGGTCGACTACGTCTTCGGCAGCACCCAGGCACGCCTGATCTGGCTCGTCATCATCAGTTCGATCACCGGCTGGGTGCTCGGGATCGTGACGTCGTTCCTCGTCCGGCGACGTACCCGCTGGCGTCGGCCGACGTGACCGAGGCCATGTACGCGCTCAACTTCTACTCCCCGATCGTTGCGGAACAGCTCCGCAGCGGACGGAAGACGGCGACGATCCGGCTCGGGGACAAGTCGGCGAAGTACCGCAAGGGGATGATCGTCCAGGTGCTCGCGGGCATGCGCTTCAGTCCGCGCGAGCGAGTGTTCGCGGCGGTGATCGACAAGGTCGAGGTGAAGATGCTTTCCGAGCTGTCGCCGCGGGAGATCGAGCACGACAACCCCGAGATCCGGCGCACCGAGGACATGGCGTCATTCCTCAGCCAGCTCTACAACCGCGAGGTCACGCCCGACGACCTGGTGACGGTGATCCGCTTCTCGCAGATCAAGGAATGACGGGGATCAGCGGCGGCGGATCTTCGTGCCGAACAGCTCCGGCTCTCGGAGCCGGGCGCCGCAGGACTCGCAGTCCACGGCAAACGTCGAGCTGAACGGAGCCGAGCAGGACGGGCAGCGGCGGAGCATCTTGCCGCCGCACTGCGGGCACTCCTCGGGCACCTCGCCTTCGAACTCATCGAACCATCGCCGCGCAGCGCCGCACCCCAGACAGAACGCCACCCAGTCGCCGAGCACCTTACGGCGCTCCTCGCGCAGCCAGTCCGACGCCTTGCCCACGAATCCGACCCTAGCTCGTGACGACCGACTGGAACACGACCATGCCGGCGCCACCGCGAAAGCGCTCGTCCATCGCGGAGGCGATGGTAACCCCAGTCGTTAGAGTGCGGCGGCATGGCAATCGCCCGGGAAGCCGAGCCGGTTGGCTCTCTGAAAGAGGTCCGCGAGGCGGGCCTCGACCGCGAGGATCTCCTCGGCGTCTACAGAAACATGCTCATGAGCCGCGGGATCGAGGAGCGCGGACACATCCTCTACCGCCAGGGGAAGATCCCGGGCTCGTTCTATACCGGCCGCGGGAACGAAGGCGCCGCCGTGGGAGTGGCCACCGCGATGGGCACCGACGACGTCGGCACGCCGCTCCACCGCGACATGGGCGTCCACATCGTGCGCGGGGTCGAGCCGTGGCGGATCTTCGCGCAGTTCATGGGCCGGGTGGACGGCCCGACCAAGGGCCGGGACGGCAACGTCCACATGGCCGACTCAAAGCTCGGACTGATCGCGATGGTCAGCCATCTGCCGGCGATGCTGCCGGTCGCGGTCGGCTGCGCGCTCGCCTTCCGCATTCGGGAGGAGAAGCGCGTCGCGGTGGGCTGGTTCGGCGAAGGCGCGTCAGCGCGTGGGGACACCCACGAGGCGATGACGCTGGCCGGCGTGCGCAAGCTTCCGATGGTCTTCGTGTGCGACAACAACCAGTGGGCGTACTCGACTCCCACGCACCTCGAGTTCGCAACCGACCACGTGGCCGACCGCGCAGAGGCGTACGGCTTCGAGGGAATCGTCGTCGACGGCACCGATGTCCTCGCGGTCTACCGCGAAGCCAAGCGGGCAATCGAGAAGGCGCGCGCAGGCGGTGGGCCGACCCTGATCGAGTGCGTCACGCTCCGGATGGAAGGCCACGCCGTGCACGACGACGCCTTCTACGTCCCGAAGGAGCTGTTCGAGAAATGGGCGGAGGCCGACCCGATCGAGCGTTTCCGGACGTGGTTGCGCACGAACGCGGACATGTCCGACGAGGAGGAGGACGAGATCGCCGGCGAGGTCAAGAAGACGTTGAACGACGCGCTGAAGCGGGCCGAGGAATCACCGCTGCCGGATCCGTCGACGCTGACCGAGGGCGTGTACGCGACGCCGGAGGATCTCGACACGCCGCACCACAAGTAGATGGCAGAGCTCACATACCTGCAGGCGATCTCCGACGGGCTGCGCACCGAGATGCGGCGCGACAAGCGCGTCTTCGTCATCGGTGAGGATGTCGGCGTCTACGGCGGAGCCTTCAAGGTCACGCTCGGCTTCCAGGAGGAGTTCGGGCCCTGGCGCGTGCTGGACGCGCCGCTGGCAGAGACGGCAATCGTCGGCGCGTGCACTGGCGCGGCGATCATGGGACTGCGACCCGTCGCAGAGATGCAGTTCGCCGACTTCATCTCGTGCGCCTGGGACCAGCTCGTCACCGTCGCCGCGAAGCAGCGCTATCGCGCCGGGACGCCCGTGCCGATCACGGTGCGCCTGCCCTCGGGCGGCGGCTTCTCCGGCGGGCCGTTCCACTCGCAGAATCCCGAATCGTCGTTCGCGCACATTCCGGGGCTGAAATGCGTCTGCCCCGCAACTCCGGAGGATGCGAAGGGACTGCTGATCAGCGCGATCGAGGATCCGAATCCCGTCCTCTACTTCGAGCACAAGCACCTCTATCGCCGCATCAAGGGCGAGGTGCCCGAGGAGCGTTACACGGTGCCGCTCGGCAAGGCGCGCACACATCGCGAAGGCGATGACGTTTCGGTGATCACATGGGGGGCGATGGTGTACACGGCCGAGGAGGCAGCGCAGCAGCTCGAAACCGACGGGGTGTCCGTCGAGATCATCGACCTGCGCACCGTCATGCCGTGGGACAAGGCGGCCGTGCTCGAGTCGGCACGCAAAACGTCCAAGGTGCTCGTCCTGCACGAGGACACGCGGACAGGCGGCTTCGGCGCCGAGATCGCAGCAACGGTGGCGGAGGAGGCGTTCGAGGATCTCGACGCCCCCGTCAAGCGCATCACTGCGCCCGACACGCCCGTCCCGTTCTCGCCGCCGCTCGAGAAGGCGTTCATTCCGCAGGTGGACGACGTCACCGCAGGCCTGCGCGAGTTGGCGGAGTACTAGAGGAGCATGGCCACCACCGAGGCAATCGACGTCGTCATGCCGCAGATGGGCGTGTCCGTCTCCGAGGGCACGGTCACGAAGTGGCTGAAGCAGGAGGGTGAGCAGGTCGAGGCAGACGAGTCCCTGCTCGAGATCTCGACCGACAAGGTCGACACCGAGGTGCCCAGCCCGGCTTCCGGGACACTGACGCAGATCCTCGTGCAGGAGGGCGAGACGGTCGAGGTCGGCACGAAGCTTGCCGTCATCGGCGGCGATGGGACCGCTGCGCCGCCCCGGGAGGACGTGCCCGAGCCCGCGACAGCGCAGGCCGCAGCCGAGTCGGCGGCAGTCTCCGACGCGCCGTCAACGCCCGCGACCGCCGACACGGTCGAGGAGGCGACGCCAGCACCGACGGCACCGAGCGAGACGACGGAGTCGTCGTCCACCAACGGGAAGACGTTCGTCTCGCCCGTCGTCGCCAAGATCGCATCCGAGCACGGCGTCGATCCGAGCCAGGTGCGGGGGACCGGGCGCGGCGGTCGCGTCACGAAGAAGGACATCCTCAACTTCATCGAGTCGGGCGGCCCGGCGGCTGCGCCGGTAACTCCGGCTCCGCAGGCGCCCGCCGCAGCGCCGCAAGCAGCGGCGGCTCCGGCTCCGCCGATTGCAGCGCCTGCACCTGCGCAGGCCGGCGAGAGCTTCGAGCCGATGACTGCGATGCGCAGAGGCATCGCCGAGCACATGCGCCGTTCGCTCGACACGTCGGCGCACGTGACGAGCGCGATCGAGGTTGACATGTCGAAGGTGTCGGCGATCCGCGCGAAGCTCAAGAAGGAGTACCAGCAGAGCTACGGCGTCAACCCGACGTATCTCATCTTCGTCGCCCGCGCAGCCGCCGAGACGCTACGCGAGTACCCGTGGATCAACGGCGAGCTCCGCGGCGAGCAGATCGTGACGCGCAGCTACGTCAACCTCGGCTTCGCTGTCGAGCTGCAGGACGGCAAGGGCCTGATCGTCCCGGTCGTCAAGAACGCCGAGACGCTCAACCTGCTCGGGATGGCGAAGGCAGTCACCGACATCGCGCAGCGGGCCCGCGACAAGAAGCTGCTACCCGACGAGGTCCAGGGCGGCACGTTCACGATCACCAACCCCGGCGGCTACGGCACCTTCCACGGCACGCCCGTGATCAGCCAGCCGCAGGCCGCGATCCTCGGCACGTACGCCGTCGTGAAGCGCCCCTGGGTGATCCAGGACGACATGGGCGAGGACGTGATCGCGATCCGCCCGATCATGAACCTGACGTTGACGTACGACCACCGCCTGGTGGACGGCGCACTGGCCGGCCGCTTCCTGCGCGATCTGCGTCACAAGCTCGAGACCTGGGACGAGTCGGCCTACTAGTCAGCCGGTGCGGCAGCATGCCGCAC
>CATPAS010000206.1 GCA_955652075.1 uncultured Gaiellaceae bacterium
GAAGAGGTAGGCGTGCGCGGGCCCGTCGTCGGCGAGCGCGGCGCGCAGCAGCCGCTTCGCCTCGGCCTGCTCAGGAATGTTCTCGAAGGCGTCCACGGATCTCCTCGTGCAGTTCATCAGGCGGCCGCGTGCCGTCGAGCAAGACGACGCGCTCCTTGTACTTCCCGGCGACTATGCGGTATCCGTCGAGAATGCGCTGCCGGAACTCCCGTCCCTCTCGCTCGATGCGGTCAGGGCTCTGTCCGACACGTTCCGCGGAGGTGTCGGGATCGACCTCGAGGACGAAGGTGACGTCCGGGAGGAGGCCGCGGGTCGCGACCCTGTTGAGCTCGTAGACCTCCTCGATGCCAAGATCGCGCGCGAACCCCTGGTAGGCAAGAGACGAGTCGACGAACCGGTCGGAGACGACGTCCTTCCCCGCGTCGAGGGCCGGGGCGATCACGCGCTCGACGAGCTCGGCCCGCGCCGCCGCGAAGAGCGCGGCCTCGGCCCATCGGCTCATTTCCATCCCTTCGAGGAGCAGGCGCCGCACCTCCTCGCCGAGCGGCGTGCCGCCGGGTTCCCTGGTGGCGACGACGTCGCGTCCTTCTGCGCGGAGCGCATCCGCAAGGAGCTCCGCCTGCGTGGTCTTGCCGGACCCGTCCAGGCCTTCGAAGGTGACGAACACCGCCGTACGTACGATACGGCGCGTGCGGGCGGTCGTGACAGGAGGCGCGGGCTTCATCGGCTCGCATGTGGTCGATGCGTTGCTCGCCCGCTGGGACGAGGTGCACGTCCTCGACGACTTCTCCAAAGGGAAGCGCAGGAACGTCCCGGAAGGCGTGCACGTCCACGAGGCCGACATCCGCGCGGACACCGGGCGGGTGTTCGACGAGGTGAAGCCGGAGGTCTGCTTCCACCTCGCGGCGCAGGCTGACGTGCGTGTGTCGGTCGAGCGGCCGGACTTCGACGCGGACGTGAACGTCGTCGGCACCCTGCATGTGCTCGAGGCCGCGCGTAAGCACGGGACGAAGATCGTGTTCAGCTCGACCGGGGGCGCAATCTACGGGGAGTGCGAGGGTCCCGCGCCTGAGGACCATCCGCGGGCCCCGCTTGCGCCGTACGGGGTCTCGAAGCTCGCCGGCGAGGAGTACATCGCCGCGTACAACCGGCTGTACGGCTCCGGGCATGTGTCGCTGCGTTTCGGGAACGTTTACGGGCCGCGCCAGGATCCGAAGGGCGAAGCCGGTGTCGTCGCGATCTTCATGAACCGGCTGCGCGAAGGCGGGACGCCGCAGATCTTCGGCGACGGAACGCAGACGCGCGACTACGTGTATGTGGGCGACGTCGTCGCGGCGACGCTTGCTGCGGCAGAGCACGCGGGCGGGGTACTGAATGTGGGCACGGGCGCCGAGACGTCGGTGCTCGAACTGTACGAGCGGATCCAGCGCGTCGCCGGCGTGGAGCACGAGCCGAAGCTCGCGGAAGCGCGCCCCGGGGAGCTACAGCGCAGCGTCCTCGACGCGTCGCTCGCGAAGCGGGAGCTCGGCTGGGAGCCGCAGCATTCGCTGGACGAAGGCCTCGCGGAAACGTGGGCCTGGATCTCCTCGACCTAAGACACGTCCCGAACTGCAAGGGTCTGACCCCCGCCTTTAGGAGCGTGTCCCGAACTGCAAGGGTCTGACCCCAGCGGTTCTGGACGTGCCGCGAACTGCAAGAGTCTGACCCGGCGGTTGAAGGAGCACGCCCCTTCGGGACGAACTCGCTCCGGGCGATGCAGCACGCCCAGGAACTCGACCTCGACGTGAACCTCGACGTGATCCGGCCCTGGCGTCGGGCGACGATCGCCGTCAGCGCCGTCGCAACGATCGAGCTCTTCGCCCTCGCGGCCATTGCCATCGCTCTCCTCGGCAATCCGCTCTCGAAGCACCTGCGCGCAACCGCCGCCGCGGCCGCCGGCACGCCTCGCGTGCACACCGCTCCTCCCGCGCCCGCGAAGAAGGCGGCGCTCGCCCGCGCCGACACCTCGGTGATGGTCCTGAACGGCGGCGGCCACGCCGGCGCGGCACACGCGGCCGCCAACAGAGTCAGCGCGCACGGCTACCAGCTCGGCCAGGTCGGCAACGCGGCCGGCATCACACCACGCACCTTGATCATGTACCGCCCCGGCTACGAAGCCGAGGGAGCGCGGCTCGGACGCGATCTGCACGTCCGCATCGTCCGGCCACTCGACGGGATGCGCCCCGTCCAGCTGATGGGCGCGCACCTCGTGCTGATCATGGGCAGGTAGCCGGGTCGATCTTGCACCGCGCCTGATCGAGCGGGCCGCCTTTCACGCCCGCCGGCCCGTATCTGTCAAGCGTGTAGGACTGATTCAGATCGCGGTAGGCGTCGCGCGGACGCTTCAGGTACTGCAGCTCGAACGCGCCGAGCTGGTACCAGGTCTCTGGACTGGTGGGCTCGAGATCCCGCGCTCTGCGATAGAGCTGAAGCGCCTTCGCGTTAGACGGCTCCAGTGCCGCCTGAACCCACAACGCGTCCACCGACAGGGGATTGAACGCATGCGCGGACCGCGCGTCGGTCAGCGCCTGTCCAGGGTGGTTTCGCTCGACGGCGTCGTAGGCGGCCGCGACGCGGTTCGCTGCCAGCCAAGGTGACGTCAAAGAATACAGGGCAGCCAGCGCGCAAACGCCGACGGCCGCAGACACAAGCCAGCGACGAGCAGGGATCGGAGTCGCAGGACCGGACACGAGTGCTCCCAAGGCAAGGAAGAGCGGCCCCTGGACGGCGATGAAGTCCCAGTCGATGTCCACGAACGAGTGCACGAGGCAGAGCCCGGCACCCAGTGCAAGCGCGAGCCATGCGCGCGTCCGCTCGCGCCGGAGGATTCCGATAACCGCGGATGCAACCACCACCGCATACAGCAGGAAACCGACGATCCCTGTCTCGGTGAGGAACTGCAGGGGAACGGAGTGAGGCTCCGTCGTCGCGAGCGGCGAGTTGCGTCGGACGCGGTCGATGAGCTCGAACGTTCCTGCGCCGTTCCCCTGAAGCGGCTTGTCTGTGAATGCATTCCACGCTTCCCTCCACCAGCGCCACCGGTTACTCGAGTTGCCGCTGAGCACGCGCGTCGGCGAGTTCGACACCTGGGCGCTGGCCTTGTTCGAGAATTCGTGCCAGCGCGCGCTGAAGAAATCCCCAGGCCCGCCGGCGCGCACAACGGCTGCTGCGAGCGCTGCGATAACGAGCACGACGAGCGCGAGAGCCGCTCCACGTGCGACGCGCCGGTCCACGGCCCGCGACAACACGAACCGCGATGCGAAACCGACGACGATCGCACCGACGACAAGCACCGCCCCGAACACGAGCCCGTCCCGCACGCGAACGTGGTGCGACTGCCCATCCGAGCTGATACCGGGAAGGAGCAGCGCAACCCCCGCAACGACAGCGCCGACGATCCACGCCACCGCGAGCGGCCCGAGCGCTGCGAGGCGGTCACGATCGAGCCAGAGCCACACGAGCGCAGCGACAACCGTCAGCACGATCCCGACGCGCGAGAACGTGAGTACCGTGACGACGAGCGCCGAGTACAGCAGCAGCGCCCCGCCCAACCGCGCCCGCCGGTCGTGCCGCGGCCCGCCCGC
>CATPAS010000207.1 GCA_955652075.1 uncultured Gaiellaceae bacterium
ATCCATGCGGAGGGCATCTCCCGCAACGCGCTGGCCGAACGACCTGTGATCGGGATCTGCAACTCCTGGTCGGATCTCGTGCATTGCAACCTCCACTTTCGAGCCCTCGCAGAGTCGGTGAAAGGCGGCGTCCTTCTGGCTGGGGGTCTTCCGGTCGAGTTCCCGACGATCTCGCTCGGCGAGAACCTGATGATGCCCACGACGATGCTCTTCCGGAACCTGATGGCGATGGACGTCGAGTAATGCATCCGGGCCTATCCGCTCGATGCAGTCGTCCTGGTCGCTGGCTGCGATAAGACCGTCCCCGCCCAGCTCATGGGCGCGGCCAGTGCCAACGTTCCGGCCATCATGGTCACGGGCGGACCTTCCGAGCCGGCGTGGTTCAACGGGCGCCAACTCGGCGCCGGCACCGACCTCTGGCATTACGTCGACGAACTTCGCGCCGGTCGCATGTCGCGCGAGCGTTTCGATGAGCTCGAGGCTGCGGCAAGGCCCTCGTACGGCCACTGCAACGAGATGGGTACGGCCTCGACGCTCGCTTGCGTCGTCGAAGCGCTCGGGATGTGTCTGCCCGGCACGGCGTCGATCCCCGCAGTCGACGCCGCGCGCCACCGTGCCGCCGAGGCGACGGGACGTCGCGCCGTCGAGCTCGCTCGCGAAAGCGTGCGTCCTTCGCACATCCTCACTCGCGAGGCGTTCGACAACGCCATCACACTGCTCGAGGCAATCGGCGGGTCGACGAACGCGGTCATCCACCTGCTTGCCCTGGCCGGTCGGGTCGGTGTCCCGCTCTCGCTCGAGCGCTTCGACGAGATCTCGCGCCGCACGCCGGTACTCGCGAACGTACGCCCCTCGGGCGAGTATCTGGTTGAGCATCTCCACCGCGCCGGTGGCGTTCCGGCGCTCCTCAGAGAGCTCGAGCCGTTGCTTGACGGTACGGCGCTGACCGTCACGGGGCGGACGCTCGCCGAGGAGTTCGCCCGGGCGGAGGCGCTCGACCGGAGTGTCATCGCCGCGCTCGACAAGCCGTTTGCCGACGAAGGCGGGATCGCCGTCCTGCACGGCAGCCTCGCTCCGGACGGAGCGATCATCAAGCGGAGCGCGGCGTCCCCGTCGCTCCTTCGCCACCGGGGCCGAGCGGTGGTTTTCGAGGACGTCTATGACGTTGCCGCGCGAATCGACGATCCGGCGCTCGACGTAGGGCCGGATTCAGTACTTGTGCTTCGCAACTCCGGACCGAAGGGCGGACCGGGCATGCCCGAGTGGGGCCAGATGCCGATTCCGAGCAAGCTGCTTCAGCGTGGCGTCACCGACCTCGTCCGCGTGTCTGACGCGCGCATGAGCGGCACGTCGTTCGGCACGGTGGTTCTCCATGTCGCGCCCGAATCGGCGGCAGGCGGTCCCCTGCGAGCCGTCGAGGAAGGCGACCCGATCGTGCTCGATGTCGACGAGCGGCGTCTCGACCTCGACGTTCCGGCGGACGACGTTCGTCGGCGATTGGAACGTCTGGGACCGTCGGAGCCGCGATACCGCCGCGGCTACGGCGCTCTCTACCTCGATCACGTACTCCAGGCGAGTGAAGGATGCGACTTCGACTTCCTTCGGGCTCTTCCTGACGAACCGGCGGAGAGCGAACCTCTAGGCCTGCTCAGCGGCTGGGTCGGAGGTTGGTAGCTCAGGTCGTCCCCTCGTATCGCCATCAGTGATCCTCTCCTGCGATCTCGAGGAGAATCTTGCCGCGTGTACCCTCGAGCGACTCCAGCGCGGCGAACGCCTTCGCGAAGGCCTCGAGCGGGAAGCGGTGCGTCGCGATTCGCCCCGGCTGAACGCGTCCGGCGTTGACGAGGTCGACCATGCGCCCCCAGGCGGCGGACGTGTACCCGAAGCTCGCCGCGATCGTCAGATCGTTGTTCACGAGCATGTCGGCCGGCAGCTCGAGCGTTTGTCCGGCGGGAGGTAGCCCGAGCAGCACCACCCTCCCGCCACGGCGGACGGCTCCGATCGACGTTGCGACCGCCTCCGCGACGCCCACGGCTTCGATGGCGAGGTCAAACGTACCTGGGTTGCCACCGCTTGTCTCAAAAGCGGCCACGCCGACCGATTTAGCCAGCTGTGCTTGCTCCGGGCGCCGCCCGAGCATCGTCACCTCCGAGGGCGACCACAGACTGACGAGATACGCGGCAAGCAGCCCGATCGTCCCGTCGCCGACGACGAGCACCCGGTCGCCGGACTTCGGGCCGGCCTTCTCCAGCGCACGCAGGACGACCGAGCAGGGCTCGACTAGGGCGGCGTCGAGCAGCGAGGTCGAAGGCTCGAGTTTGTGCACGAGCCGAGCCGGGACGAGAACCTGGTCGCTCGCTCCTCCTTCGCGAGTAAAGCCGAGCTCCTCGTATATCTCACAGACGTTCGTGTCTCCCGCTTTGCAGAATGAGCACCGACCGCAGGGGACGATGCATTCGGCAACACACCGATCTCCGGGCAGCAAAGCCTCGACATCGGCACCGACCGCTTCGATCGTCCCCGACCACTCGTGCCCGAGCGTGAGCGGGTACCGGACGTACGCCGGATCGATCTCTCCGCGGAGAAGCTCGAGGTCGGTGCGACACACACCGCAGTAGGCCGGTCGGATGATGACCTCGTCGGGACCCGGCTCGAGGGCCGGCAGCTGCCTCACTCGGATCGTTCCGGGTTTCTCCACAACCAGCGCGCGCCTCGTCACGGCGAGACACTATGGCAGCGTGGAGGGACTACCCGACTCCTCTGTCCAAAGCGTGCGGACCGAGGTCGATGCCAAACTCGCGCTCGTCCGCGGGTGGCTCGACCGCAGTGGCCTGGCCGCTGTGGCGCTGACGCGGCCCGGACCGGTCGCCTGGCTGTCGGGCGGACTCACGAACCCCATCGACCGAAGCGATCCCATCAGTCCGCTCTGGTTTGTTGTGACGCCGAGCCGCGCAGTTGCCTTGGCGACCGTCGTCGAGCGACCCCGGCTCGAGGCGGAGGCGCATCTCGGCGAGCTCGGGTTCTCGCTCGAGGACGTTCCTTGGTTCGACGGCGACGCTCTTGTGCGTGCGGCCGAGGAGACGGCGGGCGCCGTCCGGGCCGAGCTTGCGTCTGACAGCCACCGTGCATTCGGCGTCGACGCCGATGATGAGCTCACCGCACTGCGCCTCCGGTTGCTTCCGGCAGAGCGTGAGCGGCTCGATGAGCTCGGCAGGGACACGGCGCGTGCACTCGAGCACGCCGTCTCCACGTGGCGGCCCGGCGAGCGCGACCTCGACGTGCAGTCCCGCGTGGTCGAGCAGCTCGAGCGCGCTCATGCACTACCCGTCTGCCTGATCGTCGGCGGCGACGACCGAGTGGAGCGCTTCCGGCATCCGCTCGCTGCGGGCAAACCCGTGCGGCGATTCCTCATGGCGGTCGTCGTGGCTATGCGCGGCGGCCTCCATGTGGCCGCGACTCGATTCGCGCACGCGGGCAAACTGCCGGACTCGGTTCAGGCTGCGTTCGAGTCGGCGCGCGAGGTCGAGGCGACGATGCTCGCAGTCAGCCGCCCGGGCGCGACCTACGGCGAAGTACTGCGCGCGGGCGAGGCTGCATACGCCGACGCCGGCCATCCGGGGGCGTGGCAGGAGCACTATCAAGGCGGGCCGATCGGCTACCGGCAGCGAGAGTTCGAGATCGCCTCGGTTCAGCAGGACAGCGGCTGGTTCTCGCAGCCGATCGAACCCGGACATGCCGTCGCCTGGAATCCGAGCGTGGCGGGAGGCGGCAAGTCCGAGGACACCTTCCTCGTCGAGGACGATGGACTCAGGTGCGTGACCCAGACCGACTCGTGGCCACTCGTTCAGGTACACGGCCGCCCACGCAGCGGCATCCTCGATATTGCGAGATGATTGTCACCGGAAGCAGATCGAAGGGAGCTGAAGGGAGATTCGATGGTGCACAAGAAGCTGATCGTCCCGCTCGTCGCCGCCGTCGCACTCGCCGCCGGTAGCGCGTTCGCCGCGACGTCCGGGAGTAGCGGCAAGGTCAATCTGACTCTCTGGCACAACTACGGCACGGAGGCTAACGCCGTTGCTGCCGTGAACCTCGCCAAGGCGTTCGAGAAGGCGCATCCGAACATCTCCGTGAAGGTTGTCAGCCAGCCGGCAGCCAACTACTTCGCGTTGCTCCAGGCCGCAGCGATCTCGAAGACGGGACCGGACCTCGGGGTCATGTGGACGGGCCTGTACGCGATCAAGTACCAGAAGTTCCTGCTGAATCTGAAGCCGTACTTCTCCTCGGCCGAGCAGAGCAAGATCAACGGCCTGAAATACATGGCGCTCAACTTCGACCCCTCGAAGGGATTCCTCGTGATGCCCCTCGAGAACCAGTTCTACATGGGCTTCTACAACAAGGCCTTGCTCAAGAAGGCGGGGGTCTCGGCTGTGCCGCGCGACTGGTCGGAGCTCTACGCGGCCTGCGCAAAACTGAAAGCCGCTCGAATCATCCCCATGGTCTACGGCGCCGATCCGCAAGCGATCCAGTCGTCGCCGTACCCGTGGTACGACATGAGCTACCTGCTGGCGGGCGTCACCAGTCCGGCCCAGTGGAAGCAGTTGTACACGGGCCACATGCCGTGGACGTCGCCGGCGATTGCGGCCCAGATGACCAAATGGGTCTCGCTCCGGAAAAAGGGCTGCACCAACAAGGACGTGCTGACGAAGACGAACATCCTCGGCTCCTTCATCAAGGGGCAGGCAGCGATGATCTCCGACGGCAACTGGGACGCGGCGACGTTCCAGAAGGCGATGGGCTCGAAGGTTGCGCCCTTCGTGCTCCCCTTCGCTGACCGCCCGCAGAAGGGCGTCATCCAGTACTCGGGCGACGGCTTCTCGGTCACGAAGTACTCCAAGCACCAGAAGGAGGCAGTCGAGTTCCTCAAGTTCATGATGTCCGCCGAGGGACAGAAGATCATCATTGCCGCAGGGCTGATCCCGGACATCAAGGGGTACTCGACGAAGAACTCCCTCTCGACCCAGATGCTCGACTTCGCGGCAAAGCAGGGATTGATTCCCTACGCGATGCTCGACAACGTCATCCAGCCAGAGGTTGTCACGACCGGCCAGAAGCAGCTGGACGCGGCCCTCGGGGGAGACATCTCGGTCAACGCCGCACTGAAGAGCCTGAAAGCGACGCTCGACCAGCTGCCCGCAGATCGGAAGGGATCGGTCTATAAGTAGCGCGAAAGGTCTCGTGCGCGGCCGGAGGAACCATCGCCCGTCTGGCGCGGTTTCCTCCGGCCGCGAGGCCTCCTAGGTGGGGGCGAGCAGAGCCGAGCCGCCGGCCTCGACCTGGCGGCACCGACGGCGACGACGCCCGCCGACCGGTGCGCTGACCGCTCAGCGGCGGCGCGCCGGGCTGCTGTTCACACTTCCGGGTGTCGTCCTGATCGGCGCTCTACTCATCTATCCGATCGGACAAACCGTCTACCACAGCTTTACGAGCTGGGACGGCATCACCTCCCGGTGGGTCGGCGGCGCGACCTACTCCCACCTCATTCACAACCCGGAGTTCTCACAGGTGCTCCAGAACAACGCGCTGCTCGTTCTTGCGATTCCGGTGGCGATCGCGCTTCCCCTCGCCGTCGCCTTCTTGATTCACAGCAAGATCCGCGGCTGGCGCTTTTTCCGTTCCGTCTTCTTTCTACCGACGGCCGTCTCCTGGGTCGTGATCGGTTTCATCTCCGTGCGCTTCTTCGCCGACGACGGGATCCTCCAACACCTCTTGAACAACGTCGGACTTGGTTTCGTTCACCCGAACATGCTCTCGCACGAGCGCTCCGCACTCGTCGCGGTGATGATCACCTTCGTCTGGTCGATGTTCGGGACGAACCTGATCATTTTCCTGGCCGGCATGGCCACCATCGACGAGGAGATCTACGACGCGGCCAAGGTCGACGGGGCAGGCTCGTTCAGCGTCATGTTCAGGATTACGATCCCGCTTCTCAAGCGGTTCGTCCGGTTCACGTTCATCATCACGTTGGTCACGGCGTTCACCGCGCTGTTCAGCCTCATCTTCGTGATGACGGGCGGCGGGCCGGGCTACGGTACGACGACGCTCGAGTTCTTCATCTACGAGCAGGCATTCTCGGCCGGCGACTTCGGCCTCGCCTCGACCGCCGGCGTGATCTTGTTCCTCGCCGTCGCCGCGGTCACAGTGCTTCAGCTACGGCTCCTCAGGAGCGAGGACTAGAGGGAGAGCGTGTCAGCGATCGACCTTCGTGTGCGACTCGGCGAAAGGCGCTGGCGTCACGTCATCTCTCGCAGTCTCATCTACCTGGCATTCGCGGTGATCACCGTCGTAATGCTCTACCCCTTCTACTACATGGCTCTGAACGCCTTTCGATCGCTCGACCAGTACTACACCGGGCACGGTTTCTCCATCACAAGTTGGCGCAACTTGTTCAACGCGCTCCCCGTTGGCCGCCAGCTCCTGAATTCGACGATCATCACTCTGGGCGCAATAGCGCTCATCCTCGTCGTCAGCACGACCGGCGGCTACGCCTTCGCCGTCCTTCGTTACCGCGCCTCGCGGCTCGTGTTCCTCGTCGTCGTCGCCGCCATGATGGTGCCGATGCAGTCGATCATCGCACCGGAATACGTCAATTTCGCAAACCTCGGCTTCATCAACCACCGGTACGGCGCAATTCTCGTGTATGCCGCGCTCGGGGCCCCCTTCTCGACGTTCTTGATGACGACCTACTTTCGCCGGATTCCGGAGGACGTGATCGAGGCTGCCCTGATCGACGGCCTCGGCTATGGGCGGATCTTCTTTCTGATCATGCTTCCACTTGCATTGCCGGCGATATTCACGATCGCCGTGCTCCAGTTCATCCAGGTGTGGGACGACCTGCTCATCGGCCTTCTCTTCCTGCAGACGCCAGATGTGCGCCCCATAACGGTGGGTCTCGCCACAATCCCGTCGCAGCACCTGCTCGACGTGCCCCTCCTGATGGCGGGCTCGCTGATCAGTGCACTTCCGGCCGTGATCGTCTACCTCATCTTTCAACGCTACTTAATGACCGGCCTGACGATGGGGATCAGCAAGTAGTTTCGCGGGAGAACAAAGACTGCCGCTTCCGAGACGGAGAGCAAATTGGAAAGCGCAGCCCTATCGCTGCCACGAGCTGCTGCCGCCGGGCGAGTACCGGTTTCCGATGTGCGCGCACATCAGGTGGGCGACGCGTCGGTGACGCTCGGCTCGCAGCGTCGCGTTTCCGCCAAAACGCGACGGCGGGCGCCGGACGAGGGTTCGCCGATCACGGCG
>CATPAS010000208.1 GCA_955652075.1 uncultured Gaiellaceae bacterium
AACCCGGAACGAAGGCGCTCTGCGAGCTCGGAGCCGGCGACGTTCTGCACGTGCTCGGCCCACTGGGGAATGGGTTCGCCCTCGACGTGGAACGCCCGCTCCTTGTCGGCGGCGGCATCGGGATCGCGCCGCTCCCTTACCTCTCCGAAGCGCTCGGGCGGCCGCCCGCCGTGCTGGGTTTCCGCTCGGACTGGCACGCCGAGGCCGCCGAGCTCGTACCGAACGCCCAGGCCTGCGTCGAGCCGACCCTCGTGACGCAGCTGATCCCGGCCGGAATGGACGTTCTGGCCTGCGGTCCCGAGCCGATGCTGCAGGCGGTACGCACCCTGGCGCCCACCGCTCAGCTGGCCTGGGAGGCGCCGATGGCCTGCGGCTACGGCGCCTGCTACGGCTGCGCAGTCGAGATCGACGGCGAATTCAGGCGCCTCTGCGTCGAGGGACCGGTGCTCCGTGCTGCTTAACGCCTCCGGGTGTCTGGACGCGCTCACCGCTCCCGACGTCGCGCGCGGTCTCGATGCGTTCGTGACGAAAACGGTCACGCCCCTGCCGCGCCACGGGAACACGCCGGTGCGCATTGCGGAAACGGAGGTCGGGATGCTCAACTCCATCGGGCTCGCGAATCCCGGCATCGACCGCTTCCTCACGCGCAACCTCACGCAGCTCGGCGAGCTCGGCGTGCCTCTTTGGGTGTCGGTCGGTGGATTCGAGACCGACGACTACGCCGAGATTTGTTCGCGCCTCGACGATCACGCCGAGGTGAGCGCGATCGAGTTGAACGTGTCCTGCCCGAACGTCGAGGCGCCGGCCGAGAGCGCGGCGCAGATCGTCAGCGCGTCACGCCTCGCGACGCGTAAGCCCTTGTGGGCGAAGCTCTCTCCGGCCGTGCCCGACATCGCTGAGGTGGCACGCGCCGCGCAGGCGGCAGGCGCCGACGGTCTTTCGCTCGTGAACACGATCCGAGGATTGAAGCTCGACAGCCGCACGCTTCGTCCCGCGTTGGGCCCCGGGCAGGGCGGCCTTTCAGGACCTGCGCTGAAGCCGATCGCACTTGCGGCCGTGGCGACGTGCTACCGGGCGACGCAGATGCCAATCGTCGGAATGGGCGGCGTGCAGACAGGTCTCGACGCCCTCGAGCTCATCGCTGCCGGCGCTCGGCACGTGGCGCTCGGAACCGTGCTGTTCGCGGATCCCGACGCACCCGCACGCGTGCGCACGGAGCTGCACGCCGCCGCCGCCGAGCGTGGATGGAACGCATACGAAGATGCATATGCAGTCGCTCATGAAGAGACGTTGTCCGCCGGGACAACTCTCGACGAAAGGTCGAGTGTCTGAGCCTCAAAAAGCCTGCTCAGGACGGCAAAGATAGTCGCTTGACCGTCGCAGGTCGCTTGTTAGACTCCCGCGCTCATGGTGTCGTCCAAGACCCAGGCCGAGGCACCGATCCGGTCGCTCGATCAACGCATGGAGGCGCTGAAACGGGCGAATGACATCCGTGTCAGACGAGCAAGGCTGAAGAAGGATCTCAAGGACGGACGCGTCCAGATCGAGCAGATCCTCAGCAACCCTCCCGAGTACGTGTCGACGGCGAAGGTGTTCGACATGCTGATGGCCGTCCCGAAATTCGGGCGCGTGAAGGCGGCACGGTTCCTGAACATGTGCCGGATCAGTCAGTCGAAGACGGTGGGAGGCCTCTCCGATCGGCAGCGGTCTGAGCTGATTGGCCTCTTCCACCGGTAAGACACTGGTCCTCGTAGTTACCGGCACGTCGGGCGCCGGCAAAGGCACGCTCGAGAAGATCCTGCTCGAGCGGATGTCCGAGGAGGTCGCGCTGGCGGTCTCCGCGACGACGCGCGAGCGGCGGCCGGGCGAGCAGGACGGGCGGGAGTACTGGTTCATCACGCCGGAGAAGTTCGAAGGTCTCGTGGAGGACGGGGAGTTCCTCGAGTACGTCGATCTTCCGTGGGGCGCGCGGTCGGGCACCCTGCGTTCCGAGATCGACCGCATCAAGGCGCAGGGCAAGGTACCGCTGCTCGACCTCGAAACAGACGGTGCGTTGCGTGTCCAGAGGACGATTCCGGGAGCGGTCACGATCTTCGTCGACGCACCGACGTTCGCTGAGCTGGAACGGCGTCTGCGCGAGCGGGCGACCGAGAGTTCCGGGGAGATCCAGGTTCGTCTCGACCTTGCTCGCAAGCAACAAACGCTCAAAGACCGGTTCGACTACGCGATCGTCAACGACGACGTGGAGCGGGCCGCGCAGGAGCTGACGGAGATCGTCCGTCGGGAACTCCAGACCGCAGGTACCATGACCCGTCCATGATCCACCCTCGCATCGATGAGCTACTCGAGAACGTCGACTCGCGCTATGCGCTCGTCATCGTCGCCGCCAAGAGGGCCCGTCAGATCAACGATTACCACCACCAGCTCGGTGAGGGCATCGGCTTCGACCAGGCTCCGCCGCCCCTGGTGGAATCACGCTCGAAGAACTACTTGACCATGGCCCTCGAGGAAGTCGCCGAGGGCAAGCTCAAGTACAAGTACCCGAAGTAGCGCCCGCAGGGGCCCTCGCCACCTGTTGCCACCTCTGCCGAAAGGGCAGAATTCCGGCATGGCACGGGTGCTCGTCGGCGTCACAGGTGGAATCGCCGCCTACAAGGCTTGCGACCTGGTTCGCCTGTTCGTGAAGGGCGGACACGAGGTCGTCCCACTGGTCACCCCGGGCGCCGAGCGCTTCGTCAGGGCTGAGACGTTCTTCGCCCTGGCTCGGCGGTCGCCGTCCGAAGACCTCTATGTTCATCTCACACGGGCCGACCTGCTGGTCGTCGCGCCGCTCACCGCGAACACGCT
>CATPAS010000209.1 GCA_955652075.1 uncultured Gaiellaceae bacterium
ACGGTGGGCCGCGTCTTCCAGAGCGACTCTGTCACGGTGAGCCCGAACCCCTCTTTGATGGACTTCTGGATCACCGCGGCGGAGTGCACCTGGAACGCATTCACCTCCACGGAGCCCACGTTGTTCAGGTTGGAGAGGATGTAGATGTCCGGATCGCCGGCGGCATAGGCGACCGTCTGGTTGTAGAAGTCCCAACCCTCCGGATCGTCGTGCGCCATGGAGCCGACCAGCGCGAGCTGCACGTCGGGGAACTCCTCCTTCACAAGGCGGTAGGCGTCGATGACGCCGAGCGGGTCCTTCCAGGGATCGAAGCGGGAGACCTGCGTCAGCATTGGGCGCTCGACGTCGATACCGAACTGGTCGACAATGTAGGCCGCGTCCTCGGGTGACAGCGCCATGTTCTTCGGCGCCAGAGGATCGATCGCGGGCGGCCAGATGTAGGAGGGCGGCAACCCTTCGGCTTTCGGCACGTACTCGCGCATGTGGAAGATCGCCGCGTCGTAGCGGCGGATCGACGGTAGGAGAAAGTCGAAGACCTCCTTGTTCGGCGTCGAGAAATCGATGTGGCCGCGCCAGATCCAGTGCGCGCGCGAATCTTCGAAATAGTCGATCATCCCGGCCGGCTGCGGGTCGTGGACGATGACGAAGTCGTAGTCGTCCTCGAACTCGCGCGCGTTCAGCTCCTGGTAGCGCCGGAAGATCTCGCGCTGTTCCTCCGTCAGGCCCTGCGGGTTTCCCTGGAGGGCGTTGTGGATCGTCTTCGTGACGTTCCAGAACTCCTCCGCGCCCTTGATGATCCGCCATTCGGTCTGGAGCCCGGCGTCCTGCATCAGCGGGATCAGCGTGTAGTTGATCTCCGCGACGCCGCCGCCAAAAGCCGTGGCCGACAGGTGCACGACACGCTTCCCGGCGAGCGGCTCGGCCAGCCGCCTGATCTCGTCCATGAGCCCACGCGTCGCGATCGTCGCGTAGTCGGCGAGCGACTTGTGTCCGGCATTGACGAGTTGGAGCATGGTCTGGGCGCGTTCCCTGGGGCGAACGGTCGCGAGAATACAGCCCGCGGAGGCTAGTTCAGGGGTTTCTCGAAGCGCAGGCGCGATCCTTTGCCTCCGGGCTGCGCGCCAATCTTGACCTCGTCGGCGATCGCGCGGATGATCGCGATGCCCAGGCCGCCTTCGGAGAGCTCGTCGGGATTGCCTGCGGCTTCCGCAGGATCGAATCCCTCGCCCTCGTCGGTGACCTCGATGACGAGCCGGTCGGGGAACAGCTCGTAGGAGATCTCCACGACACCCACGCCCTGGTTTTCTGCGTATGCGTGCCGGACCGAGTTGGACGCGGCTTCGGTCAGTGCAAGCTTGAGATCCGCGAGGAGCTCGTCGGACAACTCTCGAAGCCTCCCGATGCCCGTGAGGGCGAGACGGCAGAGCGTGATGTACTCGGCCCGGGCAGGGATCGTCAGCCGGACCGTCAGGGCCTCGCCGGTGGAGCTGGTTGTCATGAAGTGGCCTGCATGAAGGAACTTTACGCAGAAAGACTCAAATTAAACTATCGAAACCTACGGAGGCCTCCTGACTTGCCGCTTGCTCTGAGGGGCTTATGCCCAGGAGCCGCCCGGCGCTAACCCGCCGGCAGCCGGCGCTCCGTGAGGGTGACGGCGATCTTCTTGCGCTGGCCGTGCCGCACGATCGTGAACACGGCGACGTCTTTCGGCCTCAACGAGAAGGACACGAACCGCACGACGTCATCCGCGCCGTTGACTGGCTTTCCGTCGATGGCGACGATCACGTCTCCACCGGTCTCCAGCGTGCGGCCGAGGACGTGGGCCTCACGGTTGCCGCCCTGGAGCCCGGCCTTCTCTGCCGGGCTGCCGCTGCTCACACCCGCGATCAGCGCGCCGCGGTCGACCTTGTAGCCGAGCGCCCGGGCCAGGGACGGCGTCATGGTCTCGGTGGTGATGCCGACGTAGGCGTACGTCACGTTGCCCTTCGAGATCAGCTGCGCGATGGAATGCTTCGCCGCGTCGATTGGAATCGCAAACCCGATCCCAATGTCGTTGCCCGTCCCGTTCAAGCTGCGGATCTGCGCGTTGATGCCGATGACACGGCCACGTGCGTCGAAGAGGGGCCCGCCCGAGTTTCCGTGCGTGATCGGCGCATCCGTCTGGATGGCGTCCACGACTTTGTAGCGCTGCACAGTGATCGCGTCGATCGAGCGATGGATCGCGGACACGACTCCCACCGTCAGCGTGTTCTCGTTTCCGAGCGGGCTGCCGATCGCCGCCACGGGCTCGCCCACGGCGACCGCAGCCGATTCGCCGAGCGGCACGGGCGTCAAGCGATGCGCATTCGTCTTCAGGCGAAGCAGGCCGACGTCCTCGTAGAGATCCCAGCCGACCGCGGTCGCCTCGGCACGATCCCCGTCGGCGAACTCCACGAACAGATGCTGTGCGGCCTGAAAACGCGAGCCCTCGCCGGCATTCGTGATGACGTGCGAGTTGGTGAGGACGTAGCCCTGCGGCGAGATGACGAAGCCGGAGCCCTGGGAGACCGTTGTCGCTGTCGAACTCGGATCGCCGAAGTAGGCGAAGATCGTGACGACACCCGGAGAGCGCTCGGCGAAGATCCGCTGGGGATCGAAGCCCTTGCCCGGCAGAGCGGCCACCTTCGACGTGGCGGAGGCCGGCAGGGCCACCGGC
>CATPAS010000210.1 GCA_955652075.1 uncultured Gaiellaceae bacterium
AACAGCGCGTCTCGGAAGCCCTGGGCGATGGGGCGCGAGTCATCGCCACGCGCGAGGAGCTCCTCGCCGTAACATGACCCGGATGGAGCGGCATGAGGTCGGCGACCGCCAGCTCGACGCAATCCTCGAGAGACTGGACCGTCTCTGCGACGAGGTGCACACGCTCAACACGCGGCTCGATTCCAACGATCAGCTGCTCCGCATCTCACGGGAGCTGGCGACGCTCAACGAATCTCTGCAGACGCTCGCCTACGCCGCCCTCGGACAGCAGGCGCCGACGGTGCGGCGGCGGAGAACCGGCTAGGCCGTCACCGCAGCGCAGATTTCTGCCACGTGCCGGTGGCTGGTGCCGCAGCATCCTCCCACAACGTTCAGGTTCGGCAGGCGCGTCTGCAGCTCGCTGTAATGGCAGGCGAGCGCCGCAGGATCTCCCGGATCCAGCTCTTCGGCCTCATCGAGCTCGGCATGGCTCTTCTCGGACGCGTTGGCACGAAGGCCCCAGATACGGCTACGCCAGTTACCGTCCTCTTCGAGCACGTGGGCAAAGTGCGTGGGATGAGCGCAGTTGATCATGAAGTAGGCGACGGATCCCTGGGTCTTGGCATCGACTTCCTCGATCGCCTTCCCCAAAGGCTGACCGCTCGGCAAACGTCCGTCCGTCTCGACCGTGAACGAGATGACGCACGGGATGCCTGCCGCTTCGCCCGCCCGGGCAACGCCGACCGCCTCGTCCGCGTAGGTCAACGTGTACGCACTGACGAGATCTGCCGCGGTGGCCGCGAACGTCACAACCTGCCGCTCGTGGTAGCGCTGCGCTTCTTCCGCAGTCATCTCGCTGTCGACGCGGTACCCATCCCCCCGCGGCCCGATACACCCGCTGATGACCACCTGCGGCGCGCCGTTCCCGGCTGTCGACCGAAGCTCCTCCAGCAGGGAGACTCCGCGGCGATCAATGTCCGCGAGCGCCTCGCTGGAGTACCCGAGAAGAGCGCCCCAATCGGGGTTGGCACGCCAAGTCGGTGTATCCAGCACGATCCCGACTCCGTACTGCGCCGCGACCTCGACGTACGTCTTGTAGTAGGCGCGCAGCGCCTCGATTCCCTTCGCGTCGTCCAAGAGCACGAACGAGGCAAAATGCGGCAGGTCGATGCCGTCGTCGAAGATCAGTGTCGTCTCCATCCCGCCGTCGGTGATGAACGTTCCTCCGGAGAGCTGAGGAAGTAGATCTCGATCGCTCATCGTGGCGGGATCCTACGCCGCGAGCTTAAGGATGTGTCCGCTCTCCGTGCCGAAGTACAGTTCGCCGGCAGAGTCCTGGCCGAACGTCGTCAGAGCGGCGACGCGGAACGGCTCGCGGCGCACGTCGACGGCGCGGCCGTCCTGCATGCGCAGGCTCCACACACGCCCGGAGCAGTAGTCGCCGAAGAAGTACCGCCCGACAGCCGCAGGCACGGCACGACCGCGATAGACGTAGCCGCCCGTGACGGAGCAATTCCCGCCGTCGAGGTTGTAGACGTATACGGGGTCCACGAGCTGGCCGGGGCCGAGCGCAGTGTTCGAGTAGCGCGCGAGTCCCTCGAACACCTTCCAGCCGTAGTTGGCGAGGGTCGAGATCGCGGCGCGCGGACGGTAGTCGATCTCTTCCCAGTTGTTCTGGCCGACGTCGCCGATGTACAGGTCGCCGTTCGTGTCGAACGAGAAGCGCCACGGATTGCGCAGGCCGAGCCCGATGATCTGCCACTGCGCGCCACGGCGTAGCGGGTCGATCCGCAGCAGCTTGCCCAGCCGCTCGTTCATGTTCTGGGCACGATTGCCGGGATCTCCCTCCGAGCCTCCGTCACCCATGCCGACGTAGAGCAGGCCGTTGGAATCGAACTCGAGCTCGCCGCCCTTGTGATTCGTGTAAGGCTGGCGGACGAACAGCAGCAGGCGCGCAGTGGACTTGACGGTGCGTCCATTACGGGAGCGGAACTCGACGACGCGAGTGTTGCCACCCTTGTCGGTGTAGTCCACGTAGAAGCGGTGGTTGTGCGCATACGCGGGGGAGAACGCCATCGAGAGCAGGCCCCGCTCGCCACCGCTGAGGACGCGGTTTCGAATGTCGAGGAACGTGCCGCCGAGCTTCCCGTTGACGAAGTAGCGGATCCGGCCGACCTGCTCGACCACATACAGGCGGCGCGGCTCCGCGTTGTTCGAGGCGATCGCCGTCACTCCGGAAAGTCCGCTCGCAAACGGGCGGAGCGACAGCTCCTGACGGGCCTGCGTCGCGGGCGAAAGCAGGGCTACCGCTGCGAGGAGGTGGGCAAGCACTCACCCAAAAGTACCCACCGTCGTGCCGGCGGATCGACTCTTAACGGAGGTCTTACCTAGTTCTTAAGCAGAACGCGGCGTAGCTCGTCTTCCTTACCGGGCTGCAGGATCGCGAGCACCTGATCGCCCGGTTTGAGCTCGGTCGAGCCGACGGCGATCTCGGCCTTACCGTCCCGCATGACCGAGATGAGCCGAGCGCCCTCGGGCAGCCGCAGCTTCTCGACCGTCTTGCCCGCGCTCGGAGACGACTTGTCGATCTGCACCTCGACGATCTCCAGGTTCTCCTTCCGCAGCTCGAGGAGATGGACGAGATCGTGCTCCGGAACCTCGTGCTCGACGAGCCCCAGGATGCTGGAGGTCGCGCAAACGGTGGGCGAGATGCCGAGCAGGTCGAAGTGCGGCTGGTTGCGCGGATCGTTCACGCGCGCGATCACCTTCGGGACGCCGTACTTCTCCTTGGCGAGCTGCGTGATCACCATGTTGTCCTCGTCGTCGCCGGTCAGTGCGAGCACGAGATCGGGTGGCCGCTTCACTCCCGCCTTCTCGAGGACGAAGAGCTCCGTTGCATCTCCCTGCATCGCCTGATGCTCGAACTCGGACTCGAGCCGCTCGAAGCGGTTGCGGTCCTGCTCGATGATCGTCGCCTCGTGGCCGTTTCGCAGGAGCGTGCGCATGACATTGGCTCCGGCCTTGCCGCCGCCTGCAATCAAGACATACATCTAAACGCGGGCCTCCTCCCGCGGCTGCTGCGGAATGTCGCAGGAGCGCACGGCGTCGGTGAGCGAGTCGATGGCGGTGGAGGTCGGGCAGATCGTGCGCAGGCCGCGCTCGCGGTAGAAGTCCGCGCGCGCGGGATCCAGGATCCGGACGACCGTGCATTCGATCCCGAAGCGCTTCTGAGCGACCTGGCCGATCACGAGGTTCGTGTTGTCGCCGTTCGTCGAGACGACGACGGCATCGGCGTCCTCGATGCCGGCCTCACGCAGGACGGCGCTGTCCATGCCGTGGCCACGGACGAACCCTCCGGTCCAATTTTCTCCAAGGCGGCTGAGGGCTGTCTCGTTCTCGTCCACCGCGGTCACGTTCCACCCCTCGGAGGCGAATCGCTTCGCGATCGTCGAGCCCACCCGGCCGCAGCCGATAACGATGAGCTTCACGTACTCAGCGTAGCTCGGCGGTCAACCCTGAGGCTGGCCGCCGTCCTCTTCCAGAGCTCCTTGCGGGAACGCCACGATCAGGACCTCGCTCGGCGCCTTCTTCAGCACGTAGTCGACCGTCGGAGAGAAGAACCGGGACTGCCTGCGCCAGCGGGGTGCCGAGCCGAGGATGATCAGATCGGCGCCGGCGTCCTCCGCCTCCTGGACGATCGCCTGACCGATCGAGCGGGCCCGGACCGTGCGTCCTTCGACGTCGACGCCGTGGTCTGCCCCGAGCATCTTCGCTTCGGCGAGTGAGGCCTCCGCCCTCTCCTCCTCGTCGACCAGCTCGGCGTCGAGAGGAAGCTCCATCGGGACGCGGATCACGTGGAGAGCCTCCACCGAGGCTCCCCGCTCCTGGGCGAGCTTGACCGCCGTGGCGATCATCTCCTCGCCGATGTCCCCCAGCTTCATCGGGACGAGGATGCGCGAGAACTCGGCCTCGGCGAGGCCGCGATGCTCGTCCGCCGAGATGACGCGCTCGAGCAGCCCCTCCCCGCGCGACTTGCGGACGACGATGTACAAGATGAGGCCGAGGCCGAGCCAGGTCGGCCCGGCAAGACGTGCGCCCTGGTGCGTGCCGATCGCGATCAGCCAGACCGCGAAGGTGAGGATCGCCCCGACCACCGACGGCACGGGCACCCGGCCGACGGTGAAAGGGACGCGGTACGGGCGCCTGCGATTCGGCTCGCTGAAGCGCAGCTTGATCACGGCGAGCTGCGCGGCCGTGAACGCGAGGAGCACGCCGAAGCTGAACAGGCTCGCGAGGAACAGCACGGGGTGCGCGAGGGCTGCAGTTCCGACGAGAAGCGCGATCGAGATCAGCGCCGCAGCGACAATCGACTCCGGGGCGACGAGCGTGCGCGGCCTGAGCATTCCGAACCGGCGCGGCAGCTGGCCGTGTTCCCCCAGTGAATATGCGAGGCGGCCGAAGCCGGAGATCGAGGTGGTCGCGGCGGTGAGCAGGATGAGCGCGCCGGACAGGCCGACGAAGACCTGAAGCGGCGCGCCGATCACGTTGGGCACGTGGTCACGGATCTGCGTGACGATTCCGACGAGCGGCGCGCGGAGCCAGTTGCTGGCGAGCAGCGTCCCGTGCTTGGGCGGGAAGGCGGAAAGGCCGACGACGGCGATGGCGACGTAGATGACAACGACCAGGCCGATGGCGCCGAAGAGGCTCCGCGGGAGATCGCGGCCGGGGCGCCGCGTCTCCTCGGCGAGGTTGGCGACGGTCTCGAGCCCGGTATAGGCGAGCATCGCGAGCGGGATCGCGAACGCGATCGAGTGCCAGGAGGGCGAGGTGCCCAGAGACGTCCCGGCGGTGAGCGCGTGGGGCGAGAAGAGAAGCGCCATCCCCAGCGCCACGATCAGAACCTGGGTCGCGAGGTCGACGAGCGCGACGATCAGGGCCCAGCGGTGCAGGCGGGTGCGGTGAAGGAGCCGCACCACTGCGACTCCGGCGATGACGCCGCAGCCGGCGACCACGTCCCACGGGCGGTGCACCTTGGTGAAGAACGCGCCTGCGACGTAGTGGGGCAGAAAGAGGGCCGACAGGGCAATCACGATCAGGTAGTCGAGGAAGAGCACCCACCCTGTGACGAAGCCCCAGAAGTCGTTGAACGCGATGCGGACGAACGTTGCGGCGCCGCCGGTCTCGCGAATCGCCGCAGTTCCCTCGGCGTACGAGAGCGAGACGATGAGGAAGAGCAGGCCGGTCGCCAGCAGCACGGCCGGCGTGAAGCCGAGGGCGTGCAACGCGATGATGCCCAGCGCAAAGTAGATCGACGACGCGATCTCCCCGTAGGCGATCGAGAAGAGTGCGGGAGCGTCGAGAACCCGCTGAAGCCTGGGGAGCTTCCGCGCCACAGAGTGAGGTTATCGCCGCCTGCGGAGCAGGTAGAGGCGGCCGACGCCGAGGGCGAAGAACAGTGTCCCCATCAGGTAGCCGAACGCCGCCCCGCCGTGCACCGCCGTGACGATGACCAGCGCGATCCCGATGCCCATGAAGAGGATCGCGAAGACCATGACGAGAGAGCGATAGACGTTCACGCCGCTCACGCCGCCTTCCGGCCGGCGACGACCATCACCCTGCTGGGCGCGTGCTTGAGCACGAAGTCGACCGTATCGCTGAAGACACCCTGCCCCCTTCCCGCGCGCGGCGCGCCCATGACGATGATCTCGCTCTGCCGACCTTTCGCCTCGTCGACAATCGCCCGGCCGGCGTGACGGGCCCTGACCAGCCGCTCCGTGAACTTCACGCCGTAAAGCTCGGCGATCGCGGCCGCAACGTCGAGGGCCTCGTCCGCCCTGCGTTCCTCTTCCTCGAGCCGCGTGTCGAGCGGCAGGTCGAGCGGCACGACGATCACGCTGAGAGCGGCGATCGTGGCGCCTCGATCGGCGGCCAGCCGGCAGGCGAGGTCGATCGCCTCCTCGGAGGTCCGGCCCGGCTTCACGGGCACGAGGACGTTCCTGTATTCAAGAGCGATCGCCCGCCCGATGATCGTCGGCGCGTGCAACGTCGTAGTCAGAGGCTGGCGCAGCACCAGGCGGCGGTACGCGACGTACCCGATGAGCCCGATCACGAGCCAGCCCAACCCGGCCCAGCGCGGCCCAGGCTTCTGGATCACGACGACGAGCCAGGCAATCCCTGTGCCGATCGCGCCGAAAACCGCGAACAGCGGCCAATCCACACCGCGGATGCGGAGGCTCGGGCGCACCTTGAAGGCCTCTGGATCGTTCCGCGTGCTCATGCGCAACGCAATGACGGATACGTGCGCGATCGTGAACGAGAGCATCGCGCCGAACGCGTACATGTTGCCGAGAAAATCCGTTTGACCGGGCAACAGCACGATGATCGAAAGGAGCCCTGCGAAGATCAGCAGCGACAACCAGGGTGTCTTGAATCTCGGATGCAGCCGGCGGAAGACCTCGGGAAGCTGCCTGTACGTCGACATTGCGTACGTGATCCGAGACGCGCCGATCACGCCGGCGTTCGTGGCGATCAAGAGGATCGTCGCCGCCAGGATCCCGACATAGATCTCTGCGCCGTGCAGGAGTCGACCGTGTAGGCCGAGGTGATCCACGAGCCCGAGCACCGGATCGTTCTGGAAGCCGCCGTCCTTCGGCCCGAGTCCGAGCAGCGTCTGGTACCCGTGCGCAGTCCTGTGTACCGGCAGGGCCGACAGTGCGATCAGCGGCAGAGTGAAGTAGATCGCGAAGACCGCGCCGGCAACCCACGTGATCGCACGCGGAATGTCCCGCGGCGGGTCGCGCGCCTCCTCCGCGAGGTTGCTGACCGTCTCGATCCCCGTGTAGGCGATCATCGCGATCGGGATGGCGAGGAAGAACTGCCTCCACGTTGGCGCCACGCCCCAGTGGATGTTCGCGGAGAAGACCACGTGCGGGTGGAAGACCAGCGCAAAGCCGATGACGACCAGCAACAGCTGTGTGCCGAAGTCGAGCACGGCGAGAAAGATGTTCAGGCGGGCCGCCTCTCTGATCCCGATGATGTTCAGCCCGACGAGAAGGACGACCACGACCACGCCGCCGACGATGTCCCACGGGTTCTGGCGCAGCGGGTCCCAGAAGATCGAGAGGTAGTGCGGGACGAAGAACGCCGAGATGGCGATCGTGATGATGTAGTTGAGCATCTGCGCCCAGGCTGCGCCGAAGGAGACGAGCTCGTTGAAAGCGTGGCGCGCGAAGCTCGACGAGCCGCCGGCCTCGGGAAAGCGAACCGTTCCTTCCGCGTACGTCGCTGCAGTGGCCGCGAAGATGACCCCGCTGATGACGAAGACGAGCGGCGTCAGTCCGAGAGCGATGCCGGCGACGCGGCCGAGCGCGTAGTAGATCGAGGAGCCGACGTTGCCGTAGGCCGTGGCGAAGAGCGCGGGAGTCCCGAGCACGCGCTCGAGCGTCTGTTGCCGCCGGCGGCCTCTCCGGCGCGGTGTCAGCGTCGTGCTCACCGCGCCGGAGCGTAAGGCTTCGGCGGGCTAGCCGTGAATCGAGACGATCAGCGGGATGATGAGGATGGCGACGATGTTGGCGATCTTGATCATCGGGTTGATCGCCGGGCCCGCCGTGTCCTTGTAGGGATCGCCCACCGTGTCACCAGTCACCGACGCGGCGTGAGCCTCCGATCCCTTGCCGCCGAAGGCGCCGTCCTCGATCAGCTTCTTCGCGTTGTCCCACGCCCCACCGCCTGACGTCATGGCGATCGCAAGGAACAGCCCCGTCACGATCGTGCCGATCAGCAGGCCGCCGAGCATGCGCGCGTTGATGATCCCCACGATGATCGGGAACAGGATCGGGATCAATGCGGGCAACAGCATCGCCTTGATCGCCGAGCTGGTGACGATGTCGATGGCGCGCCCGTACTCGGGCCGCGTCGTCCCTTCCATGATTCCGGGGTTCTCACGGAACTGGCGCCGCACCTCGGTGACGACTTCCCCGCCCACGCGCCCGACCGCCTGCATCGCGAGCGACGCGAACAGGAACGGCATCAGCCCGCCGATGAAGAGACCGGCGATCACCCACGCGTCCCCGAGACTGAACGTCGAGGACAGTCCCTGGTCGGCGAGCCCGGTCGTGTACGAGTCGAAGAGGACGAGCGCCGCGAGCGCGGCCGAGCCGATCGCGTAGCCTTTCGTCACCGCCTTCGTCGTGTTGCCGACGGCGTCGAGCGGGTCCGTGATTGCACGCACGGACTCGTCCAGGTTCGCCATCTCCGCGATGCCGCCGGCATTGTCGGTCACCGGGCCGTATGCGTCGAGCGCGACGATCAGGCCCGTCATCGAGAGCTGCGCCATCACCGCGACGCCGATCCCGTAGAGCCCGGCGAAGTGATGCGCGATCAGGATCCCCGCGGCGATCACGATCACCGGCAGCGCCGTGGCCTGCATCCCGACCGCGAGGCCCTCGATGATGTTGGTCGCGTGGCCGGTCTGGGACGCGGAGGAGATGGACTTCACCGGTCCCCAGCGTGTGCCCGTGTAGTACTCGGTGATCGCGACGAGCAGGAACGTCCCGACGAGGCCGACGAGCGAGGCGCAGTAGAGATCCGTGAAGCTGAAC
>CATPAS010000211.1 GCA_955652075.1 uncultured Gaiellaceae bacterium
ACAAAATGCTAGCAAGCACAAGCGGTGCCCGCAACATATGTCAACTCCGTATGACGCAAACGCGGCGATCCGCTCCTTCACGAAGCGAGTGCCACGCCCGGCACACCGAACCTGAGATGGGTGACGGAGGGGGTGGCGATCACCCTCCTGGTCTCGAGCCCCAGGGCGTCGATTCCCAACCGGTCGAAGAGGGAGACGCCGTCGCCGAGGAGCACAGGGGCGAGGTGGATCTGGATCTCGTCGAGCAGTCCGGCCTTCAGATACTGCTGGACGACGCTGGCGCCCCCGGCCAGGGCGACGTCCTTGTCGCCGGCCGCCGCCCGAGCCTGGTCTAGGGCCGCTTCGATGCCCTCGGTGACGAACGTGAACGAGGTACCCCCCTCCATGACCAGGGTCTCGCGAGCCTCATTGGTGAGCACGAACACCGGCACATGGAACGGAGGGTCGTCGCCCCACCAACCGTTTGCCCTCGGATCGTCGTCCCATAAGCCCTCTCCACCGCTGAACATCCGCCTGCCCATCACGACGGCGCCGGCCACCCGGGTCGATTCCTCGAGGACCTCCGAGTCCGCATTCGCCTCGCCGCCCGTGAGGCCGTGCTGCTCGCGCCAGCTCGCGGCCGCAAAGGCCCACTCGTGCAGGAGGTCGCCGCCGTCTCCCAGCGGCCGCTCGAGGCTCGGGTTGGGCCCGGCGACGAAGCCGTCGAGTGACATCGAGATGTCGCAGATCAGTCTTGCCATGGTTCTGCGCTCCTTCCTGAGCGGTGTCTAAGGGAAGACCCCGCTCGGCCCCCGGTCTCCAGCAGGGGCAACGCCGAGCGAATGCCCCGAACGGCCTGCGCGATCCGCTGTTCGTTCTCGACGAGTGCGAAGCGGACGTGACCGTCTCCACCGGGCCCGAAGCCGGCCCCCGGGCTGACCGAAACCTTCGCCTCGCGCAGCAGCATGAGCGCGAACTCGTGCGAGCCCAGCGTGCGGTACTCCGGCGGGATCCGTGCCCACACGAACATCGTCCCGCGCGGTTTTGTCACCTCCCAGCCGATCCGGGCGAGGCCGTCGCAGAGTGTGTCGCGACGGCTGCGATACAGCTCGCAGACCTCCGCCGGATACTCGGCGGCTTGGCCGATCGCGACGGTGGCCGCGATCTGAATCGGCTGGAAGGTGCCGTAGTCGAGATACGACTTGAGCCGCCCGAGTGCGGCAACGATCTGCGCGTTGCCGAGCGCGAAGCCCACTCGCCAGCCGGCCATCGAGTAGCCCTTCGTGAGCGTGTACAGCTCGACCGCGACCTCTCGCGCGCCGTAGGCCTCGAGGATCGACGGGGGTCGGTGGCCGTCGAACGCGATGTCCGCGTAGGCGAAGTCGTGCACGACGACGATGCCGCGCTCGTGCGTGAAGTCGACCACCCGCTGCATGAACGCCGCATCGACGGTCGCCGTCGTCGGATTGTGTGGAAACGAGACGATCAGCGCGCGCGGGCGCGGCCGCGAACGGTCGTATGCCTCCTCGAGGTTGGCGAACACGTCCTCCCCTGGGCCCATTGCCACCTGGGCGACCGACGCGCCGGCGAGCACAGGCGCGAACAGGTGGATCGGGTAGCTCGGCGCGGGCACGAGCGCCACGTCTCCGGGCTCGACGAGCAGCCAGACCAAATGGGCGAGCCCCTCCTTCGCCCCGATCGTGGCGATCGCCTCCCGATCCGGGTCCAGCTCGACTCCGAAGCGGCGCGCGTAGAGGTCGCAGATGGCCTCGCGCAGCTTGGGAATCCCGCGGCTCGCTGAATAGCGGTGGTTCCGCGGCTTGGCCGCGGCCTCGGCCAGCTTCTCGACGGCGATGGCCGGCGAGGGGATGTCGGGATTGCCGAAACCGAGGTCGACGACGTCGTCGCCTGCCCGGCGGAGCTCGAGCTTCAGCCGCTCGATCTCGGCGAAGGCGTACGGGGGCAGGCTCGAGATTCGGCGGAGCTCGATCACTCGCGTCATCGTTGCAGGGGCGGCAAGTCGGCGAGTAGTCGGCCTGCGGAAGCACCTCCGTGCCGGCAGGGAAGGGTCACAGCTTTACTTCTCACAGCCCTTCGGCTAAGAAGGCCGGATGGCACCGCAGACGCTGTTCGACCGCATCTGGACCAGCCACGTCGTCGTGGAGCCCGCCGGCGAGCCCACCCTTCTCTACGTGGACCTGCACCTGATCCACGAGGTGACTTCCCCCCAGGCGTTCGAAGGCTTGCGACTGGCCGGGCGCCGCGTGCGCCGTCCCGATCGCTCTGTCGCCACGATGGACCACAACGTCCCGACCGAGGACGGGCCGGTCACCGATCCGCTCGCACGCCGGCAGCTCGAGGCGCTGCGCGACAACTGCGAGGAGTTCGGCGTGCCCCTGTACGCGACCGGGAGCGGGCGCGAAGGGATCGTCCACGTGATCGGCCCGGAGCTCGGGATCACTCAGCCGGGGATGACGATCGTCTGTGGTGACAGCCACACGTCGACGCACGGCGCGTTCGGAGCGCTTGCGTTCGGCATCGGCACGTCCGAGGTGGAGCACGTGCTCGCGACGCAGACGCTCCCGCAGCGGAAGCCGAAGACGATGCGCGTCACCTTCGACGGCGAGCTGCCGGCAGGCGTCGCTGCGAAGGACATGATCCTCGCCGCGATCGGCCAGGCGGGCATCTCGGGCGGCGTCGGCTACGTCGTCGAGTACGACGGCCCCGCAATTCGGGGCCTCTCGATGGAGAGTCGCATGACTGTCTGCAACATGTCGATCGAGTGGGGCGCACGCGCCGGGATGATCGCGCCCGACGACACCACCTTCGCTTACATCGAAGGGCGTCCCGGCGCGCCCACAGGGGTGGACTGGGAGCGCGCTCTCGATCACTGGCGCTCACTTGCCACCGATCCGGAGGCGACGTTCGAACGCGAGCTCTCCGTCGACGTCTCCAAGCTCGCGCCCCAGGTGACGTGGGGGACGAATCCGGAGATGGTGGTTCCGGTGCACGGCGAGGTGCCGGACCCCGCCGACTACGACGATCCCGCGGAGCGCGGCGCAGTCGAGCGAGCCCTCACCTATATGGGTCTCGAGCCGCGTACAAAGATCGAGGACATCGCAATCGACCGAGTCTTCATCGGGTCCTGCACCAACGCGCGCATCGAGGATCTGCGCACGGCGGCCGCGGTCGTGTCCGGCAAACGCGTCCACCCGTCCGTGCGCGCGCTCGTCGTCCCCGGCTCGGCCGGCGTCAAGCGGCAGGCGGAGGACGAAGGCCTCGACAAGATCTTCACGGCGGCAGGCTTCGAGTGGCGGCGCGCCGGCTGTTCGATGTGCCTCGGCATGAACCCGGACATCCTCCAGCCCGGCGAGCGCTGCGCCTCGACATCGAACCGCAACTTCGAAGGACGTCAGGGGATGGGCGGGCGAACACATCTCGTGAGCCCCGCACTTGCCGCCGCGGCCGCGATCGCCGGCCACTTCGTCGACCCGCTGGCCGTCGGCGACGCAGCGTGAAACCGTTCCGCCGCGTCACCGCTCGCGCGGCCGTGCTCGACCGGGCCGACGTCGACACGGACCAGATCATCCCGAAGCAGTTCCTGAAGCGCATCGAGCGAACCGGCTACGCCGAGTTTCTCTTCTTCGACTGGATGAAGCAGCCGGACTTCGAGCTGCTCCGGCCCGAGTATGCGGACGCCGGGATCCTGCTCGCGGGGCGGAACTTCGGCAGCGGCTCCTCCCGTGAGCACGCGGCCTGGGCCCTGCAGGAATACGGCTTCGAGGTCGTGATCGCGCCGTCGTTCGGGGACATCTTCCGCACGAACGCGCTCAAGATCGGGCTCGTCCCGATCGTGCTCCCGGCAGAAGACGTCGAGTCGCTGATGCGTGCCGTTAGAGGCGGCGGGTCACTGACTGTCGACCTCGAGACACAGGAGGTGGCCAGTCCGGATGGTCTCGTCGTTCCGTTCGAGTTCGAGCCGTACGCGCGAGAGTCGCTCCTGCAAGGGCTCGACGACATCGCCCTGACGCTGAAGCGCGAGGGGACGATTACCGACTACGAGCGCGCGCACGCCGCGCCCGTCGATACGACCGCGCTGCCGGTCTAGGCGCCTGCTGGGTACGAGCCGAGGACGCGCA
>CATPAS010000212.1 GCA_955652075.1 uncultured Gaiellaceae bacterium
CACGAGCGCGGGATCCGTGTGATGCACATGGTCCCGAGGGTTGAGGACGGGGTGCGCGCGAACAAACGTGAGGGCGACGGCTCGACACCCGCGGGCACGTTCCCGATCGGCGACAGGATGTACGGCAACTCGCCGAGCCCCGGCGTCTCCTATCCCTACGTCCGGCTGCGCTGCGGCGACTGGTGGGTCGAGGACTCGAACTCCCCGGCGTACAACACGTTTCAGCGCGTCGGCTGTGGACGACGGCCGCCTTTCAGGGTCACGACCCCGGACATGTCCACGTCGCCGCGCGCGTACGCGCACCTGGCCGTCGTCGAGTACAACATGCATCCCGTCGTGCCCGGGCGCGGTTCCGGGATCTTCCTCCACGTTCAGATCGGAAAGGCGACGAGCGGCTGCATCAGCCTGCGCGGCCCCGCCCTCGTGCACGTGCTTCGGTGGCTCGATCCGCACGCACTGCCGCAGATCGCGATCGGCACGACCGGCTCTCTACGACAATCGAGACGCGGCTAGTGCATCGGCCGCTGCAGCTGTCGTGATGCCGGCCGTGTCCGCCTGCGCGTAGATCTCGGCCAGCGTGTCGCCGATCCTGGCGAGCGCTTCTTCCACGTCGGCCTGGCTTCGCCCGTTGAGCTCGAGGAAATTGATCGCGATCGCGCCGCCGGCGTTGATGACGTAATCCGGTGCGTAGAGGATTCCCGCGGCGCGGAGAAGCTCGGCTGCTTCCGGCTGGGCGAGCTGATTGTTCGCCGAACCGGCGACGATCCGGCAACGAAGTTGCGGCACGCTTTCGGCGCTCAGCGTCGCGCCGAGCGCGCACGGAGCGTAGACGTCGCACTCGGTTGCAATGGCGGTATCTGCCTGGACCGCGGAACCACCTACCAACGACGCAACCGTCTCCGCTTGCTTCGCGTCGACGTCCGCGACGAGCACTGCTGCGTCGTCGCGGCCGAGCAACTCCGCAGGGCCCCGCCGACGCTGCCCGCGCCCTGAACGAGCACCGTCCGTCCGGACAGATCGTCCGATCCGTACGCGTGCGCGAGACTCGCCTTGATCCCATGGAAGACACCGACCGCGGTGAACGGCCCTGGGTCGCCGGCTCCACCTTTCGCCTGGCTGCGTCCGAAGACGTGCTCCGTCCTTTCCGCGATCACGTCCATGTCGAGCTCTCCTGTGCCCACGTCGGAGCTCGTGATGAAGCTGCCGCCCAGTGACGCGACCACGTCTCCATACCGATGCAGCAGCGCGGTGCGCTCCTCGCCCTCGGGGATCTTCGGTACCGCAAGCACGGCCTTGCCACCGCCGAGCCCGAGGTCGGCGACCGCGAGCTTCGAGGTCATGCCGGCGGAGAGGCGCATCGCGTCTTGCAGCCCGTCAGCGGGAGTGCCGTACACCTTCATGCGCGTGCCGCCCGCGGAGGGGCCGAGTTGCGTCGAGTGCATGCAGATGAAGATCCAGCCTCCGCTCTCGCGGTCGCGGTGAATGACGGCCTGCTCGCCGTCCCAGCGGTCGAGCAGGTCCTCGAAGGTCGCCACGGAAGAAATTCGATCACACGGTGTGAGGATCGCGCGGGTCTGCGGCGTACTACGTCGTAGACAACCGAAGGGAGTGTCCGATGAAGCTCGCTCGTCTCGCCGTACTAGCCGCTGCAGGCGTCGCCATAGCCGCGTTTGCCGGCGTCTTCCAGCCGTCGGGAGCCAACAGCGCCGCCACCGATACGTCCTCCGGGGGAATCACGGTCCTCGGCACCGGCTCGACGACCGTTGTTCCGGATCGCGCCTCGTTCGCGTTCGGCACGGTCACGCAGGCCGCGACTGCGAACGCGGCCCTCGCGGCGAGCTCCCAGTCGGTAGCTCGCGTGATCGCGGCCCTGAAGAAGGCGGGCGTGGCACAGGCCGACATCCAGACCTCTGATGTCTCGCTGTCGCCGCGGATGAACGACAAGGGCGACGGGATCGTCGGCTACACCGCTTCGAACACGGTCACCGCGACGATCAGGAAGATCGGAGACGCGGGCGACGTCGTCGACGCCGCCGTCGGTGCCGGCTCGAACCAGGTCTACGGACCGAACCTCCTCGCGTCGGATCAGGACGCCGCTTACCGCAATGCGCTCAAGGCGGCCGTCGCGGACGCCCGCGCGAAGGCGGAGGCGCTGGCGGCCGCATCGAACTCGGCACTCGGCAAGATCACCGCGATCGTCGAAGGCGGCGGAGCCGTGCCGCTTCCCATGGCCGCCGGCGCGAAGGGTTCAAGCGTGCCGATCGAACCGGGCACCCAGAAGATCGAGGCGACTGTGAGCGTGACGTTCGCTTTTGGCTAGACCGTAGGATGGCGGCATGTGCCGAAACATCCACACGCTCTACAACTTCGAGCCACCCGCCACGAACGAGGAGATCCGCGACGCCTCGCTCCAGTACGTCCGCAAGATCAGCGGCTTCACGAAGCCGTCGCAGGCGAATGCGGAAGCTTTCGCCCGCGCGGTCGACGAAGTCGCCGCGGCGTCGAAACGGTTGCTCGAGCAGCTCGTGACGTCAGCGCCGCCGAAGGACCGAGAAGTCGAGGCCGAACGGGCTCGCGCCCGAGCGGCCAAGCGGTTCGCGACGGCGTAACCGTCACATGGTCGAAGAAGCGCGGCTCGAAGAGACCGAAGGCGGCCTCGCCCCTGCAACCGACGGCTGGTTCGTCGTGAACGTCCGCGACGGCCGCTGGATGACGAACGAGGTCCTCGGAGACGCCTTCGTCCTCGAGGGCGACGACGTCTCCTTCGCTCAGGTCGGCTTTACGATCGGCGTCCTGCAACCGGGCCAGTCAGGCGGGCGATACCACCGCGAATCCGCACAGGAAGATTTCCTCGTCCTTGCCGGGGAGTGCCTGCTCTTGATCGAAGAAGAGGAGCGACCGCTCAAGGCGTGGGATTTCGTCCACTGCCCGCCCGGCACCAACCATTCTTTCGTCGGAACGGGCGGTGTCCCGTGCGTCATCTTCATGACCGGAGCCCGCCGCGACAACAAGGAAATCGTCTATCCGCGCTCGGAGCTGGCACTCCGTCACGGCGCGGGCGTCGAGAAGGACACGAGCTCGCCGGCCGAGGCATACGCGCCGTTTCCGAAGTGGAAGGACGGACGACCAAAGAGCTGGGACGGCCTTCCCTGGGGCTGACCGTGCTGCTCTACAACAGCCCGGTCTCGGGCAACTGTTACAAGGTGCGGCTCCTACTCGCGCACCTCGGCATTCCCTACGAGCGGCGCGAGCTGGACGTCGTCGACCGCTCGAACCGGCGCGAAGTGCTGGGCGATCTCAACCCAGCTTTGCGGGTGCCGACACTCGTGCTGGACGACGGCAGGCCGCTCGGCGAGTCGGGCGCGATTCTCTGGTACCTCGGCGAGGGCACGCGCTTCGTGCCGGAAGACCCTTACGAACGCGCGCAGGTCCTGCAGTGGATGTTCTTCGAGCAGTACGACCACGAGCCGGCGATCGCGGTTGCTCGATTCTGGCTCGCGTACTCCGGTCGCGCGGACGAATTCGCGGATCGCCTCCCCGAACGCACGGCGGCCGGACACAGGGCGCTCGCCGCGATGGAGCGTCACCTCGACGGGAGGCAGTTCCTCGTCGGAGACGACCTGACGCTCGCCGACATCGCGCTCTACGCGTACACGCATGTGGCGCCGGAAGGCGGCTTCGAGCTGGAGCGGTACCCCGCCGTGCGGAGCTGGCTCGACCGAGTCGCCTCCGAGCCGGGACACGTCACAATCGACGCCCCGTGAAGATTCGCGCTGCCGTCCTCGAGGAATTCGGCGCTCCGCTCGAGATCCAGGAGCTCGAGCTTGCCGAGCCGAAAGCCGGCGAGGTGCTCGTCAGGCTCGTCGCCTGCGGCGTCTGCCACACCGACCTCTACACCGCTTCAGGAGCTGACCCGTCCGGCTACTCGCCGACCGTTCTCGGGCACGAAGGCGCAGGTGTCGTCGAGCGCATCGGTGACGGCGTGACCGATGTCGAGCTCGGCGATCACGTCGTCACGCTGTTCTCGCCGCAATGCCGCGAGTGCGAGCACTGCCGCGATCACCGCACCAATCTCTGCCTCGCCATTCGCGAGCAGCAGAACCAGGGCCAGCTCCCGGACGGGACGACGCGGCTCTCACGTGCCGGCGAGCCGATCCGTCATTTCATGGGCACGTCGACCTTCGCGGAGTACACCGTTATGCCGGAGATCGCGCTCGCGAAGGTCGATCCCGAGGCCCCGCTCGACCGCGCGTGCCTATTCGCCTGCGGGCTTTCGACAGGGCTCGGCGCTGCGATGAACACTGCGAAGGTCGCACCCGGCACGACCTGCGCCGTGTTCGGCGCAGGAATGGTCGGCCTGGGTGCCGTCGCAGGCTGCCGTCTGCAAGGAGCGGAACGAATCGTCTGCGTCGACCTCTCGGAGGACCGGCTCGAGCTGGCACGCGGACAGGGCGCGACTGACACGCTGGTGGGCGGCCCCGACGCCGTGCAGCAGATCGTCGACCTGACGGACGGCTTCGGCGCCGACTACACGTTCGAGGCGACCGGCAACGTCAACGTCATGCGTCAGGCGGTGGAGTCGGCGCGTATGGGCTGGGGCCTCGCGACGATGTGCGGCGTGGCGGGCAAAGGCGAGACGCTGGACGTCATCCCACGCTTCCTGATCACCGGGCGCCGGGTAGCGGGCTCGTCGTTCGGCGGGGTGAAAGGGCGCGACCAGGTTCCGCAGTTCGTCGACATGTATCTCGCCGGCGACATCGACGTCGACGCCTTCGTCTCGCACAAGCTCAAGCTGGACGAGGTCAACCGCGGCTTCGAGCTGATGGAGGCCCGGGACGGGATCCGCAGCGTGATCGACTTCGCCTGATCAGCGTCCCGCGCCTGGCCGGCACATGCCCACGGCCATTCGTAATACTTTCGGAAATGAAGCGGCTCGCCGACCCCTACCGCGATCTCGACGTGATCGACTCGCGCGCCCCACGGTTCAACCAGGCCACGATCGGGCTGCTGGCCGCGCTCGCAATCGCGACCGGGTGGTGGTGGCTGCTCACCCTTCTCGGCCTGCAGTTGCTCGTCGGGCTGACGCTCGGCCGGCGCTTCTGCCTGCCGTGCCTCGCCTACTTCCAGCTCGTGCAGCCGCGTTTCGGCGAAGGGGCACTGGAGGACGCCCGCCCGCCGCGCTTCGCGAATCTCGTCGGAGCTGTCTTCCTCATTGCGGCGACCGTCGCGTTTGCCGCCGGTCTCACCACCCTCGGCGCCGTGCTCGGCGGGATCGTCGCCGCGCTGGCGCTGCTCGCGGCTTCAACGGGCTTCTGCACCGGCTGCGAGGCGTACAAGCTGGGCTCGTTCCTGCTCGGGCGGCCCTTCGTAGCCTGCCCGCTGCCGCCGCGCGTCGACTGACTTCCGTACGCTGCGAGGGTGACCGAGTGGTGGGCCGTGCGCCGGGCGCACAGTCAGAAACCCGCGACCTACACGTGCCCGCTGTGCGGGCGTCGGCTGCACGCGATGAGCGAGCACGTGTTGATCGCACCTGAGAATGACGCGGGCCGGCGGCGACACGCGCACACGGAATGCGTAGTCGCGGCTCGTAAGGCAGGGACCTTCAAGACCTACGACGATTGGCGCAAGACCCAGCCTCGACGCCCATCGTTCCTGCAGCGATTTCTTCGCCGCCGATGAGCAACGGGCTCCGGCTGCACCTTGTAGAACCGCGCCCACCTGAGGTCTAAAGGGGAAGAGTGGTTTGCGCCGATGACCTTCGAGACACTTCGTTTGCTTCGTAGAGAGGGCGGCTTCTCCGCTCTCTTTCATTCTGTGGGCGCTCAGCGCTGCTGACGCGACTCGGACTAACCCTCAGATGAGGCGCGGCCGCGCGCGGCGCTCCATGTCGCCGAGGACCTGGCCACCGATCCAGTTGACCGCCCACACGACGGCAACGGTGCCGACATACGTCCAGAAGCCGTCGATGGAGAAATTCGGCGTGATCCAAACCGCCAGCGCGACCATCGCGACGTTGATCAGGAGGTAGAAGAACCCGAGCGTCAGGATGATCAGGGGCAGCGTCACGATGGTGAGCAGCGGTTTCAACACGGCGTTCGCGATCCCGAGGACGGCGGAGCCGATCAGGTAGGCCTTCCAGCCGTGGATCCGGACGCCGTCCCAGACCGCGTTCGCCACCCAGAGGGCTGCGAGGTTGATCGCCCAGGCGATCGCCAGACGCGGCGCGAAGGACATGGCGACAGTGTAAAACGACATCGTGTTCGCGCGCCTGCACGTCCTCGAGAGAACCCCGGAGCAAGACGATCTCGGCCTCGAGATCGTTCGTGACCAGATCCTGCCCTGGCTGCGGGACAGCTCGGGCTTCCGCGGGCTGATCCGGCTCTCGAGCCCGGCCGAGGCGAAGACGCTGGTGATCACCCTGTGGGCCGACGAAGAATCGCTGCGCGCGAGCGCGGAGGCGGGCGACCGCCTGGGCGAGCTCACGACGGCGGCAGCGGGAGGGACGAGGCTCGGCCTCGAGCAGTACGAGGTGAGCCTCTTCGATGTCGCGGACGCCTGAATTCATCCTCGGCGACAGGTTCGCCAGAGTTCTGACGGAGACGACGATGTCGCTCGTCTGCGTCCTCGACCAGGACGGGCGAATCATCTTCTTCAACGACGCCTGCGAGCGCGTGACGGGCTTCACCCGGGACGAGGTAGTCGGGGGCGACGCCCGCGACTTCGTCATCCCCCCGGAGGAGGCGGAGGCGTTCGGCGAGGTGCTCGCCTATGTCTGGAGCACCGGTCTTTCCAGCCCCCAGGTCGGTCACTGGCTGACAAAGGACGGGCAGCGCAAGCTGATCGCGTGGTCGAACAGACTGATGCCGAGTGACGATGACGGACCGGCCCTGTTGGTCACCACGGGCATCGACCTGAGCGCGAGTACACCCACCGCGTCCGACGAGGGCGCCTTCGAGGGCGACCCCGAAGCGAAGCTCGCGGAAGTCAGCCGCCTCGCGCAGGAGCAGCGCGCACTCCGCCGCGTCGCAACGCTCGTCGCGTCCGAGGCGAGCCCCGAGCGCGTGTTCACGGCCGTGTCGGAAGAGTGCGCGCGCGTGCTCGAGGTGAATGCGTCCGCGGTCTTTCGCTACGAGGGCGACGACACGGCCGTGAAC